>CAZRNC010000087.1:0-1216 GCA_964601285.1 uncultured Thermomicrobiales bacterium
TTTCGAGCTGCTCGACCCAAGCATGAAGGGCGGCATGTATGGCTGGCGTGCCGCCAAGGGCGACGCCAACAACACCGGCTGGTTGGCTCCCGCTGTTCCGGGTATGCCCGATCTCTTCTGGCAGGCGCACCAGCGCTTTGGCAGCCTGCCCTGGAGTGAGCTTTTGGCACCAGCAATCGAACTGGCCGAGAACGGGTTCGATGTCAACCACTACATTTCGCTGATGATGGCCGGCAACTACGACCGGCTCTCGCTCTTCCCGGAAAGCCGCAAGACCTTCATCCGGGCGAGCGGTGCGCCCTACACGCCGTCGGCCGGCGGACGCGCCGAGGGTGGCGGTGATGACGACCTATTGCGTCAGCCCGACCTTGCCCGCACGCTGAAGCTGATCGCCGACCAGGGCGCCGAGGTCTTCTACCGTGGTGAAATCGCCCGGATGATCGCCGACGACATGGCGACCAACGGCGGGCTGATCACCATGCAGGATCTCGATGCCCACCGCACGGTTGTCCGCGAACCGGGCAGCGTCACCTATCGTGGCCATCAGGTGCTGGCCCAGCTGGAGAACACCGGCAATCCGACCGTGCTTGAGGCGCTGAACATCCTCGAAGGGTTCGACCTTGGCAGCCTCGACTACCAGTCGCCCGAGGCGGTCCACCTGATCGTCGAATCGATGCGCCGCTCGTTCCGCGACCGGTTGCGCCACCTTGGCGACGCCGAGCTGATGGACGTTCCGATGGCCGGCCTGCTCTCGGCTGCCTATGCAGCAGAACGCCGGGAGACGATCGACCCAAGCCGCGCCACTCCGGATGCCGACGCCGGCGATCCCTGGCCGTTCAACAGCGCCGCCGGTGCTGCTGCTACCCGTGACGGTGCGGTCGCCGACGGCCACACGACCCACATCAACGTCATCGACAAGGACCGCAACATGGTCTCGGTCACCTCAACGCTCGGCCAGCTCTTCGGCTCCGGCGTGGTGATCAAGGGCACTGGCATCACCCTGAACAACGCCACCACCTGGTTCGACCCCGTCCCCGGCGCCGTCGCCTCAATCGGCCCCGGCAAACGCACCATGTCCGCCGCCTCCCCAGTCCTCGTCGTGAAAGACGGCGCCCCGGTCGCCGCCATCGGCTCCCCCGGCGGCCGCCGCGTCATCACCGCCGTCTATCAGATCCTCGTGAACCTGCTCGACTTCGGCCTATCGGTGCAGCCTTCG
>CAZRNC010000087.1:1226-9107 GCA_964601285.1 uncultured Thermomicrobiales bacterium
ATCTCTGCCCCGCGTACCCACACCGAAGGTCCGACTACCGAGATCTCCACGCGGTTCCCGGCTTCGACGATTGATGGCCTGGAAGCAATGGGCCACCAGATCGGCCGTCGCGAGGACACGCTGGCCTCCACGGCGTTTGCGCGTCCTAGCGGGATTCTGATCGATGGGGATGAGCTCCGGGCGGGTGTGCATCAGTACACGCCGGCGACATCGATTGGGGTAGAGTAGGTTCCTTCAACGGTGACGCCCCGTCCCTGAACCTATGTGCCGAAAAGGCTCAACTGACTGAGGAGAGCAAAATGCTCAAGCGATGACGACATTTCGGAAATTGTGCAACGAGGTCTATAGAGTCTAATCAGGTAGTGACTGCTAGTCGATGTATATCGAGTTGCTTCCGAGTCCATAGATCGCTTCGGCTCGCTCACTCATTAGAGCTCTTTCCTGATTCTTCTTGGCAGCGTCTCGACCCAGAACTGCCATCGCACGTACATTGGGATCGGAGTGACTGACGTGCACTTCAAAGCTTGCGGCGAACCTATCGTAGAAAGCGGATTCGTTCCCTGTATATACAAATGAGGAAACGAATGCTGCCGAAACGATCTCATCGTGCGAGTACCCTTTAGCAGCCGCGATCGAGGCAAGGTCTCCCCACTTTGACGTTGGAACCCCTCGAAGTGGGGCGAGGTGAAGTATCTGAAGGCTGTCATCAGCCAATAGAATCTCGTAGACGCTGGCATCACCGCCGACTATGTAAGATGTCATCTCGCTACACGTGAAGGATGCCGGGACAGAGCTAAGCGCAAGGCATCGATACTCTTGGGACAGAATAGCTATACTCTTTGAAAATGGCGGAGAATGCTCGACCGACAGAGGGATACGGCCCTCGCGTAGTTGATGGTTGATCCAATCAGATGCAAGTGCCTCATCGCTTGCAAGAATCTCTCCTAACCAGTAGTTTGATTCGTCATGCGAACGGCGTATCGCTGCCTTCCATTGATCGTTTAGAGGTGCTCTGATAACTCCTTGGGGCCTAAGCAACCATTCGCCTATAGCTGCTGCGGTGGAAACGCTAGAGTCAGGATGTCGTAGGAGAGAAGCCACGGTATTGCTGGCAATTTCACTATACGCGCAGAGGAATTCGATTTGGGGGGCGTATCGCGGCAAGGCGTGTTCAATGAGTGCGTAATCTTCTTCCGGCGGATTGGGATGCAGTAGAAGTGCCGTCAAAGCTAGACCTTCGCGGAAGGGTATATGAACCATCTCGGAGATGCGATGTTTCCAGGCTACCGGGTCGCGGGCAAGTAGCGTGGATAAGAGTGGCTCTAGACACCGAGAAGGCACAATGGATTCATTTGTGAGACCGTCGAGAACCTCGACAAAGTCGCCAGAGGTTGCCGCTAACTCTTGAAGCAATTCGGGTACAAAACCCATTGAGTCACCATCGATGAGATTCTGATCAGCTAACATTTGGAGCAATCGCTCAACGATATAGGATGGTGCTTCCTCTCTCCAAGTCGCCGCCAGACGCCTCACTTGTTCAATCCGGGCTATGTGGGTGGCTTCCCAATTGTGGAATTTGCGTTCGGGGAAGAGCACGGCAAAAGCTTCATCCATTTGGGATGGGTCTTCTAGACTCGCAGAGCGTGCTAGTTGGGAGATTTGAGACTGTACGGCGGCATGCTGCCGACTGCTTTGGGCCATGACTGTCAATTGATGCTCTGCCTCATGTCTCATTGTGAGGTGAGTCTGAACATCGGTTGACGCGAAATTGTACCGATCAGGGTATAGCCATGACCGAATTGCATTGAGCCAATGCTTGAAGCTCTCGGGGACGGAGCTTTTCCAAACTTTGACGGCGTCAGACCATATTGGGACGATATCTGCCAGTGTTTCGTTGGGCAACAATCCATTTGACCAGTAAATAGCCATCTCCTCGCCTGGATCTATCCATCTGAGCTCATATCCGGGGTAGAGAGCAACTGCTGCCATGTGTGATGCGATATCGGCATCGCCTCCTCCTACGTCGCGCCAATTAGCGACGCAGGTGAGAAGCAAGGAGCGCCGCTGAATAGCATGTGTTGAGTGAGGCGGACAGGATTGAATCCAGTCCTCAATAACCCTCAACGGATGGTCTGGGAACTGGTTCAACGTCCTTGTATCCAGAGGTGCCTGCTGGAGCAAATGGGGCAGAACAGTCTCAGGGTCAACTTGCAAGGCAACGCGACTTATTTGGCGAAGTAGGTCAGGACGGTTGGTCAGGATCCAACGAGTCTGGTGTTTACCCAGTGCTGAGTATTGCTCCCATGCATCGCTTGAATCCGCCCTAGTGAGTATCTCCTCGAGAAGCCGTGGCTCAATATGTCCTCCACGGTGAGCAGCTCCTACCAGCGTTTGGCTTGCACTTCGCAAACTCGGTATGTGATCCAGAAGCTCAACAAAGGGCAGGTTTCCAAACTGGCCAAAGAACACATCACGAACGAGGATTTCGGCAAGTGCCTCTGGCCATACGGCGAAAGTGTCTTGATCGAGAAAGGACACTGGGGTCTGGCGAACGACGCCTGCGGCAGTCAATCGGATTAGTGTATTGCGTACATCGACAAAGGGAATGTCCAAGTATTCGGAAACACCGCGAATGCTCATTCCAGCGCGCCCACCTACTGCGAATGTCGCGAGCACTTCAACTGCATAGTCGCCAACAAGTTGACGGAAAGTGGTTGATGCAGCTCGGCTCAAGACGTCACCCAGCGCAACTTCTCTGAGCGAACCCTGCCTACATAGTTGAGTAAGCGTCGCCGCTAGCCCTGGTTGGCCCCCAGATTGATCCACAATTTCTGAAACAAGTCTGTCAGGCCCGAGGAGACCGACCGCTTTAATTACCTGCACAATCTCGCTTCGGGATAGTGGCTCCAATTCATGGACCTGTGAGGGAGGAATCGCAAGGGCTTCGATGACCCTATCACTGTCCCCCGGCCAACTGACGGCGACGATTGAGAACTCCTTGTATGTTTCGGACCTTAGGTGGCGGAGTTGGACAAGCAGTTCAGGATTCTTGTGGGCGTCATCGACTATTATGTTTTGAGGGTCCTGGGAGCGAATAGCAGCAGCAATTTCTGACAGGTTATCTGATACTACGAAACCTCCCCAACCTTCTCTCGATAGAGAGTAGAGCAGGAAAGTCTTGCCAGACCCGGGATGTCCTACTAGGAGCCGATCACTCGGCTGGGACCGCATCCACTCGATGTCGAGGCTGCGCCCGATCAGTGGCACCTCAATTAGAGGTCGTCGTGTTGCTGGCACTGTACTTATTGCGGGCGGGTCGCCGCTGATGCCTAGAAGCTCCTGGCTCCAGCGGAGGTTGGCATAAATGCGATCAGCGATCGCCTCGGACGAATAGATTTGAATAAGTTCAAACCCATACTCTCGAGCACGTTCCTCCAAGTTCCAACGCCGTTTAGGGGTGAGTTTTCTTGGGGTCGCGAATATAATCTTGCGACGTGTGCCCCCTCGCACAAGATAACTCTTAAGGTTCCGCGTAACGTTCCCTATCGCATCAGGGCTCGTGGTGGTAATCAACGGGAAGGCAGGTCCCATAGCATCGGCTACAGCTCCATCCAAGCCGGAATCTGTGCCACCACTAATTGGGACTAGTGTTTGGTGCTCATCCCGCAAGATGTCCGCTGCACAAGCTTCAAATGCGGTGCCATCTATGATGCCGTTTTCGAGACGGTCTATGACTAGGTTGTAAAACGGGTCGCGACTCATTTGGGCGGCTCCTCGTCAATCCGCGGAAACAGCGGACGAGCCTCGCCGACCGTCTGCCCGGCCTCAACCTCATCCCCAACGCCGGACGATCCTAGCTGCGAAGCAATCCCCTCAACCGATCCCGGAATGAATGGCTGCAGGAGCCATGCCAAACGACCTAACACAGACGCCAGGGTGAAGAGCACTGTGTCCAACTTCCCTGCCGCTGACTCATCCCCATCACGAACCTGACGGGCGAGGGTCCAGGGGGAGGATTGTTCGACGTAGGTGTTTGTGGCGGTGACGAGTTCCCAGATCGCCCCCAACGCCTGCTGGGGTTCGTAGGCGCTTAGCAATGCCGTGGCGCGGGTGGTGACGGATTCCTTCAACTCGTTCAACGCAACTTCGAGTTCGCCGTCGTCGCCGGGGGCGGGGATCACACCGTCGCGGTAGCGGTGGATCATGCTGACGGTGCGGTTGAGCAGGTTGCCGAGGTCGTTGGCGAGGTCGGCGTTGTAGCGGCCGGTTAGTCTGGCGATGCTGAAGTCGCCGTCGCCGCCGGGGGAGTAGTCGCGCAGCATGTAGTAGCGCAGCGCGTCGGCTCCGAATTGGCGGGCAACCTCGACCGGATCGACCACGTTGCCGATCGATTTGCTCATCTTCTGGCCATCGACGGTCAGATAGCCATGGACAACGACGTTGGTTGGCAGGGCGATGCCGGCCGATAGCAGCATCGCCGGCCAGTAGACGGCGTGGAAGCGCAGGATGCCCTTGCCGATTTCGTGGACACGGGCATCGCCGTTGGTCCAGTAGCGGTCGAAGTTCGGGCCGTCGGTGGCATAGTCGAGCGCGGTGATGTAGTTGGCCAGGGCATCAACCCAGACGTACATCACCTGTCCCGGATCGCCGGGGACCTCAATACCCCAGCCGC
Organism: uncultured Thermomicrobiales bacterium; assembly: GCA_964601285.1. Lineage (GTDB taxonomy): Bacteria > Chloroflexota > Chloroflexia > Thermomicrobiales > CFX8 > CAYWXR01. Next base: position 5,899 of record CAZRNC010000087.1, read on the forward strand.
GGGCGCGTTCCTGCGAACGGGAGACGGAGAAATCCTCCAGCCCGGATTCGATGAAGCGCAGCACCTCGTTCTTGCGGGTTTGCGGGGAGATTTTCAACTCGTCGTTGGAGATGCGGCGGTGCAGTTCGTCCTGGTATTTCGAGAGCCGGAAGAACCAGTTCTCCTCTTCAACAACGACCGGACGGGTTCCGTGCTCCGGACAGAGCCCGTCGATCAGCTCCTCTTCGGTATAGAACGCTTCGCAACCAACACAGTAGAGGCCGGAATAGCGCTTCTGGTAGAGATCGCCGGCGTCGGACATCGCCTTCCAGATGCGGGCGGATCCGTCGAGATGGCGCTGGTCGACGCTGGTGCGGATGAAGTCGTCGTTGGAGATGTTGAGCTCTTCGCACATCCCGACGAAGGCCTTGACGTACTGGTCGACCAGCTCCTGGGTAGAGATGCCTTCGGCTTCGGCGGCCTGGACGTTCTTCAGGCTGTTCTCGTCGGAGCCGGTCAGGAAGTAGACATCCTCACCCTGCTGGCGGTGAAAGCGGGCGTAGAGGTCGGTCTGGACATATTCCAGCGCGTGGCCGACGTGCGGCCGGGCGTTGACATAGGGGATGGACGTTGAGATGAAATAGGTTTTCTGGTCGGTCATTGGTGTTTGCCTTTCAAATGTTGGAATCTGGCGACGAGCCAGGGCGTGGCAGCGCCTCCCCCGTACGAGGGTTATATGCCATGCATGCGCCGGCGGGTGGCCGGCGGTGTGGTTGGTCCTGTTCGTTCATTTGGTGTTCTCCACGCACAAAAAAACCTCTCGTCCGCATGGGACAAGAGGCCGGAAAGAGGCTTCTCGTGGTACCACCCTGCTTCGCCGCGTCCTCACGGATGCGACCTCAGCAACTGGTTGCGCAGCACGCAATCAGTTCTGGCCGATAACGGGGCCGGTGCGCCGTCCCGGGCTAGCGGACATTGAGGGTGCCGTTCGCCGGGGATGCTCGGAGGTCATTTCGGTCTGACTGGTGGGCCACGTTTCACCACCCGTGGCTCGCTGGTTTCCGCCGGGGTCAGCCTACTTATCCTCGTCGGTGCGTCTATTCAGATAGCTAACACCGGTGACAATGCCACCGGTGTTGAAGTCATAACCTAGCATGTCAGCCGGCTGGCTGTCAATGGTGTCCACCATCTTCGGGGTCCGGATACTTCTTGGAAAGGAAGCCGGCGACCGCCATGATGGCAATCATCAGGAAGGTTGCCCAGATAACCGGTTCAGTGTGGCTGAAGGCGTCGGCCAGCGCAAGGTTGGATAGGCCAATTGCGATTGCAATGGCACCGCCGACAATCAACGAGCCAAACGGCAGAATAATCTGAAGTGGTAGTTTCACCGGTCTTTCACCCTCCTGCGCCCATCGTTTGTCGATGGGTTGCAACCCCTGCCAACCATCTTACCCCGTCTTTACCAATCTGGCCAACCTGTCACCGGTTGTCGGTGGCAACACCTTCGGCGTCGCGATGTTCCAGGCGGGTGACGAAGGCAGCGAGGTCGTCTGGCAGGCCGGGGATGATGTCGCCGAAGAGGAATTCGTTGAACCGTTGATGGGCGTCGCGGCTGATCCAGCGCTCGACCCAGCAGTAGCGGTTCACTTCGGACAGGCGAACGAGATCGGAGGAGATACAGCCTTCTGTTTCGGCAGCACGGCGGACAATGTCGCCGTAGATCGCCTCGAACCGGGCCGTGTATTCCGGATCCACTTCGAGAAAGCTCATGTCAACGAACATGTGGAATCCCAAACCCCTCGTCCGCAGCCGGCATCCTGTGGGGCAGTGTACACGAGAAGCTGGTTTAGTCTGGCGCTATTCAAGCGGCAGCTTCTCCTGCATCCATGCCAGCAGACCTCCAGAGACGTTGTATGCGCGGGGAAATCCGTTTTCGTGCAGCATCTCGGTGGCGAACGCCGAGCGTCCGCCGGAATAGCAGAAGAGCAGCAGGTCGCGGTCCTTCGGGAGTTTGCCGGCACGTTGGCCGAACTGGCCGAGCGGAATGTGAACGCTACCGGGGATCGCCGACAGGGCAACTTCGTCGGCCTCGCGGACATCAACCAGCACTGCCTCTTCGTTCTGCATCCGTCGCCAGGCTTCCTGTGCGGTGACCTCGTTCGATTCCGCGTTGTCCATCATTCGTTTCAGCATCACGTCCTCCGAAGTAGTGCGGTTCCAGCTTGTCTTTATCTACCACGAGCGCTATAGTTCGACCAGATAGTACAGTACTCCCCTAGGGTACTACAAGAAGATCGGAACGTTGATGCCAGATATGAACAGTGTTGCTCCGGAACGCCGGCAGGACCTCGTCGATCGCCTGAAGCGTATCGAGGGGCAGGCGCGTGGTATCCGGAAGATGATTGAGGATGGCCGTGAGTGCGATGCCGTCATCCAGCAAGTTTCGGCGATGAAAGCCGCCACCCACAGTCTCTCCGGCCGGCTGCTGGAGGTCTACTTGCTGCACTGCCTGACCCATCCGGAAACGCTTGATTCTCCGGAGAAGACGGTCGAGCAAGTTGTGGGGACGATTGTCCGGGCAGGGAGATAGGCATGGAATCGCTGTTGTTCATGGTTGCGCTCCTGGGCGCATGGGTCTTGCTCCAGCGGGTGATCCTCCCGCGATTTGGAATCGGGACCTGAATGATGCCGGTACCTCCTCCGGTGGATGAGGCTGGCGATACAGAAATTGAAGCAATGCATGAAGGAGACCCAGATGGTAGCCACACTGGAACAGACGGCCTACGGCCTCTCGACGCCGACCAGCCTCGGGTTTGACGCGGCGGTCGAACGCATCACCGCCGAACTCAAGACCGAGGGCTTCGGTGTGCTGACGACGATTGATGTCAAGGCGACATTGAAGGAGAAGATCGGCGTCGAACGCGACCGCTATCTGATCCTCGGCGCCTGCAATCCTCAGCTGGCCAACGAGGCGATCAACACCGAACAGGAGATCGGCCTGCTGCTGCCGTGTAATGTCATCGTCTATGAAACTGCCGGCGTTACCCATGTTGCCGCGATGGACCCGGCAGCGGCGATGGCGGTCACCGGGAACCCCGGACTCGACGGTCTGGCGGCTGATGCCCGCGCCCGGCTGACTCGCGCGTTGGAGCGTCTGCCGGTGTAGCGACGACCCCTCGGGTCGTTTTGCCACTGCGGGTGCGATGCCGCGATGTTCAGGCCGTAGCAGA
>CAZRNC010000087.1:9117-9221 GCA_964601285.1 uncultured Thermomicrobiales bacterium
GTACAGGACCACAGGGCCGATAGACGTCGCCGCGCAAATTATTGCGCCCTTGTTTGGCCACCGGGGTGTTGGACAGGCGCAATAATTTGCGCGGCGACGTCTAT
>CAZRNC010000088.1:0-9200 GCA_964601285.1 uncultured Thermomicrobiales bacterium
CGATATCGTCGTCAGGCTCGGCAACCTGCGCCCGCGGTCCGACGAATATGCCTGGCGGCACCTCTTTCCCGAGCGCTCGCCGCGCTGGGGCTTCTCTTTAGCGGTGTCCGGCAGGACGATGCCGCTCTTGGTGACTTCATCGCGGACCTGAGGTTTAACGACCACGCGGTCGCCAAGTGGGGTCAGTGCTTCTTTTGCCACTGTTGATACCCTCCCGTTTTAACCAGATACAACGTGCGGTGGGCGTCCACCGCGTTAGATATCTGGTAGTTTAGCACTCTCGCGCCGAGAGTGCTAATACCCGGAGAAGGTTCATTCGGACCATAGCAGACTTGCTCATGCAGTTAGCAGTCTACAATATTGAGCGCCAATCTTCAGCACCACGCCACAATACTCCGCCTGGCAGACTACCCGTTTGCTACGATTCATTCCGGTGCCGGTCACAATGACTGGCAGTCTTGAGGAACCAGGTCGGAATGCACGATCGCGACGAGATCAGACTGACCACGCTCGCTTCGTCCGCCGGCTGAGCATCCAAGCTCGCGCCAGGGTCTCTGGCGCAGGTGCTCGCCCCGTTGGCGAAATTGCAGGATCCCAATATCATTGTTGGTCTTCAGACCAGCGATGATGCTGCCGTGTACAGAATTTCCGATGAACTCGCTCTCGTCCAGACGGTCGATTTCTTCCCGCCGGTCGTTGACGATCCGTTCACCTACGGCGCCATTGCTGCCGCGAACGCTCTGAGCGATGTCTTTGCCATGGGCGGTGAACCACTCTTTGCTCTAAACATTGCCGCATTCCCGGGTGACCTCTCGCTGGACATCCTTTCGGAGATTTTCGCTGGTGGCGCTGCGAAGGCGGCTGACGCCGGTATCGTCATTGCCGGAGGACACACGATTACCGACGACGAACCGAAATACGGTCTGGTCGTCACCGGCTCGATTCATCCCGACCAGATTCTTACCAAGGCCGGAGCGCAACCTGGCGATCTGCTCTATATCACCAAACCACTCGGTACTGGCATCGTCACAACAGCGATGAAACAGCAAGCAGCCGCCGAAGAGCATATCCAGTTGGCCGTGGAATCGATGCTACTGCTCAACCGCGATGCCTCCCGTCTTGCTCGTACGATTCCGGTACATGCCTGTACCGATGTCACCGGCTTCGGATTGCTTGGGCACGGTAGTGAAATCAGCAACAAGAGCGGGGTTGCGTTGCATTTGAACAGCACACTGCTTCCCTGGCTGCCTGGCGCGGTTGCCTATACCGAAGCCGGAAGAGTACCGGGAGGGACAGGCCGCAACACGGAACACTACATGAACGATCCTGCTTGCCCAGTTCTGTTTTCTCCAGATGTCAGCGCCACGGTCAAGACCCTGATGTTCACCCCGGAAACGTCCGGTGGGCTGATCCTTAGCGTCTCGGCAGACCGTGCCGGCGATCTGGAAACCGCATTCGCTGAGGCACAACACGGCCTCTGGCGGATCGGCGAAGTGCGGGCCGGCAGTGGCATCACCATCAAATGACCGGCTGCCTTCGCCGGGCGAACTCCTCCGCGACCTCGGGATCACCCCGAGCAAGGCGATGGGGCAGCACTTTCTCCACGATCGCAAGGTCGTCGAACGAATCGTTCGTGAGTCCGGTGTTGGACCGGATGACCTGGTCGTCGAGATTGGTCCCGGACTTGGCATCCTGACTCGTCAGCTGGCACGGACGGTCAACCGAACCATTGTGATTGAAAAAGACGATCGCCTTGCTGAAGCACTCGGGATTCCCGGTGTCGAAGTCGTCAAAGCCGACGCGCTAGACGTCAATTACAGCGAACTGGCCGCTGGCCGGCCCTGGCATGTCGTCTCGAACCTGCCTTATTCAGTTGGAACGGCGATTGTCCAAAGATTGCAGGAATCGGCTAACCCACCAAAGACACTCACGCTCATGCTGCAGCGCGAGGTCGTCGAGCGGATGACGGCCCGCCCGCCAGACATGAACCTGCTGGCGACCGGCGTGCAGTTCCACGGTGTGCCGAAGACGCTCTTCCGGGTTGGCAAGGGCGCGTTCGTCCCGCCGCCAAACGTTGAGTCAGCAATCGTCCGAATTGCCACACATGAGCAACCACTCCTGCCTCGCGACGACCAGCCCGAACTGTTCCGGATCATCCGGGCCGGGTTCGCCCAACCACGGAAACAGATCGTCAATAACCTTGTCCATGGGCTGGGAATCGACCGTGCCGGTGCGATTGCCGCGCTGGAAGCATCCGGCATCGACCCGAGATCCCGCCCGGAACGGCTGGATGTGCCCGACTGGATCACCCTCTACGGGACGCTGATAGCATGAGCAACCATTTCACCGCACTTGCGCCGGCCAAGATCAACATCGGACTCGAAGTAATCGGACGCCGCGATGATGGCTATCACGAACTGGTAAGCGTGCTTCAAACGATCTCCATCGTTGACCGGTTTGAATGGACCGAAGACGGTCTCCCTTTCACCTACGAATCCCCGGCTGACATTCCGCCCGGTTCCGACCTGGTGAACCGAGCGCTACAAACCGCTACCGATCAGCGTGCCTGGTCCGGCACACTACGCCTGTCCAAGAACATCCCGGTATCCGCCGGACTGGGTGGCGGATCATCCAACGCGGCCACTGCCCTGCTCGTCGCCGATCCCGATACTGATCCGGACACGCTGCATGAACGTGCCGCTCGTCTTGGCTCGGATGTCCCGTTTTTCCTGAGCGGCGGCGCAGCTATTGCCTGGGGAACCGGCACCGAACTGACATTTCAGCAAGGTCCGGACTGCCACATTGTGATCTTGACTCCTGAAATCGCGATACCATCCAAGACAGCAACGCTCTATGGCGCACTAACGATGGCAGACTTCAGCAATGGTCAACAGGTGGAAGCACTTGCCGGCCAATTGGCTGCGGGGGAGATTCCCCGGCTGCCACCGCCAAATGCGTTTGCCCGCGCGCTGGAATCATGGGAACCGGTGCATTTGGCTCGTGAGGCACTCCTGCGCGGTGGTGCTCCATGGGTTACGGTATCCGGTGCCGGTCCGTCGTTGTATACGATGGTTCCAGACGAAAGCCAGGCAGCGGCCATTGCCAGGAAGATCGGGCCGGAAGAAGGACAGGTGCTCGTTGCACGAACGGTTTCAGGCAATCAGTATGCGGAAATGGCACGTGAACTGGGGCGGCGCATTCGCGGCGCATCCCGGTCGCGTTGACGCCCTTTCCGCCGGCTGCATAGAATAGCCGGTCTGGAGGGTTCAACGTGCAGGGAATGGTCCTGAATGAACGCTATCGCCTTGACCAGCAGATTGGTGAAGGCGGGATGGCCGTTGTCTACACCGGTCAAGATCTGCTGCTGAATCGCCAGGTAGCAGTCAAAATCCTGCGCGCGCAATACGCTGGCGACGACGGGTTCCTGAAACGTTTCGAGCGCGAAGGGCAACTCGCGGCTGGCATGTCGCACCCCAACATCGTCAGCGTCTACGACGTCGGCAGCGACCAGGGGTTGCACTACATCGTCATGGAGCACATCCGTGGCCCCAACCTCAAGGAACTCATTCGCAAGCAAGGCCCGTTTTCGGTTGACGGTGCGGTCTTCATCATCGCCCAGGTTGCCTCTGCTCTTGACTATGCCCACCAGCGCAGCTTGGTTCACCGCGATATCAAACCGCAAAACATCCTGGTCGATCGCGAAGGCAACGCCAAAGTCGTTGACTTCGGCATCGCCAAGGGTTTGCAGGACGCGAACCTGACCGAGGCCGGTACTGGGATGGGAACTGTACATTATGTCTCCCCGGAGCAGGCGCGAGGAGAACAGGCAACTCCAGCTTCGGACCTCTATTCGACCGGGATCGTGCTCTACGAAATGCTCACCCGCTCGCTGCCGTTCAATGCCGACACTCCAGTTGGCGTCGCAATGCAGCATGTCAACACCCAGCCACCGCGACCCTCGACGATTAATCCTGCAATTCCACCACCGGTAGAAGCGATCGTCCTGCGCGCAATCGCCAAGATTCCATCCGACCGCTATCCAACTGGCGCGGCGCTTGAAACGGCGCTCCGTCACTGGGACAGCCCACCACCGCAAATGACCCAGACGCAGGTCATCAGGCCGCAACCGCAGCCCCAACCTGCCCCGCAACCACGGCCACAGCAGCGCCCACAGGCACATGTCACTCGCCAGGCGCCGGCAGTTCCACCACCTGCACGGCGTCAACCACCGCCACCCCGGTCGCAACAGCGCGATGAAGTCGGCTGCGGAACCTGGATCATTGGGACAGCGCTGCTACTTGGAGTGATCGGGTTCCTCGTGATCGCATTCCAATTTGGTCCGGCGCTCTTTGATGACGACCAGGCAACTCCAACGCCAACACCAACCGAGGAGCCGGCGGCAGTTATCCCGACAGATACGCCACCGCCGGCAACTCCGACTGAACCGCCACCTGAGCCGACAGCAGTCCCACCGACAGAAACGGCTCAGCCACCGACAGAAACTCCGGTGCCTGAGCCGAATTCCGTTCCGGATTTGCGCGACGGCTCCGTTGCCGATGCCGAATCTGCCATCGGCGACGAGTGGACACTAACCATCATCGAGGAATTCAATCCTGAAATTGCAGAAGGTCTCATCATCCGCCAGGAACCGGAGCCGTCCGCACCTCTGGCAGCCGGCTCGTCGATCACCGTGGTCGTGAGCCTTGGCCCGCAGTTCGTGACCGTTCCCGACGTACGCGGCGTCCCGGCAGCACAGGCCCGGACGTCGCTTGAAATGCAGGGCTTCGAGGTCTTTGAGTCCGAAGGGACCAGCACGACATTACCGTACGGGACCGTGATCCAGACGATTCCCGACACGACGGCTGCTGTTGGCAGCTGGGTGGAAATGGTTGTCAACGTTGGCGATTATGTTGCGGTTCCGAACCTCTACGGTGAGTACATTTTCGATGCTGTCGAGATGATCGAGGAGGCCGACCTGACGTTGAATAACGTCACGGCCCAGTCCTGTGACTTCATCCTGCAGCGGATGTCGACATTCGATTGCGACAGCTTCCCCAACCACGCGGTTGTTTGGGCTTCGCACGATTGGGGTGAAGCTGTCGAACGCTGGACGTTGATCGACATCGTCTATTACGATGAGTCCTTATAGACCGTGGCTGGTGGCCTGCGTCGCCGCGGCGATTTTCTTCCTCATGCCGCTTGCATTCATCACCGCCACCGTCAGCCAGCAACCTGAAATCCGGATCGCCTATGGCGAGGCCCGGACCGACGCATTCTCGGCACTGGTCGTGACCGGTGAAGTTCGCATTCTGATGATCAACAGCACGGACCGCAGAACTGCCCGGTCAATCATCGGAACGCTCGCCCGTCCATGGGAACCGCCCTATAGCGTTGTCATCGCGCCCGCCGGCGACCAGACATTCGCAGGTGTTCATGAAGCGGTGCGCAATCCCGCCATCACGCAAGTGATTATTGTCGGGATACCTGGCGCAAACCCTGAATGGACCGCACTTGAGCGGGAGCTCGCCAACAGGGACATCGACCTGCACTATGCTGGCGGGCCGGTTGAGATCAACCCGGAACCGCTGCAGATGACCATTCAACCTGGTGGGCAAGACGCACACATCATCGTCAGGAATGGTCAGGCAGTCGTGCTACTCGCTCTCGGAGTCCAAACTCCACCTTTCCCGGCACACCTGACTGTCGCAAACCAGACTCCCGAATCACACGGAGAAGTCGATTTGGTGATGCTGGCGCTCGCAGTGGAGTTTTCCGGTGGCACGGTTGGTGTCGAGCGCAGCAAACGGATGACCGTAACCTTGCTCGAGCAGCGCATTGAAATTGAAGGTTGGAAGCACCTGTCAGAAGACAGCGATGCTAATTGACTTCGCCGCAGACCGGGCAGACATGCGCCTTCGGAGCAAGCACGGCGTTGCAGTTCGAGCAACGCGAATAACCTGGCGCGAGGTCAACTGGCTCCTCAACCGGCGGAGTCTCCGGTTCAGGCATCGGCGGTTGTCGCTCTGATCGTTCGCTGCTTGAAGCGATTGTCACCATATCCGGATCGGTTGAATCACGGTCAAATGCTGATTCCGGACTTATCGGACGGTCTCCCACCCGGATTGGGCGTGTTGCATCCGACGGGTCAATTGCTCGCTGAACCGGTTCCGACTTGTATACGTATCCGGATTCCTCTGCCGGCGCTGCCGGCACTCGCGGCGGATAGGGCCGGGGCGCAGCGGGTTGCTGGTAGTAGGTGTCGTCCATGTATTGAAGGTCGCCGGCAGGTTCGTAAGCGTAGTCGTCGTACTGTTCATAGCCCTCATAGGCGCGCCGGCCAACGATCAGGATACCCAGCAACACCGGCCAGGAAATCATCGCAACCGCCAGCAACATCCAACCCATCTGGTCGAGCAGGAACCTCACGACAAAGGAGTCGTAGAGCGCTTCCTCAGTCGATGGAGCCAACAGGAACACCCGGACATATTGCAGGGAGAATCCGACCAGCAGGATGCCGTTGAACAGGGCAATTGCCGCGCCAAGCCCACGGGCAAACGACCCGAAGACTGCCGGTGCAATCGCCGCTCCGGAACCGTAGCCGAGGATGAATGTAACCGTCACCATAAACGCCATCGCAACGATGAACGCTCCGCCATCCGCCCCGATAGACGAGATGTCGGACAGGTCGCGACCCCACGGGCGTGCCCAGAAGTCGGCAAGCAGAATGCCGAACAGCACACCGCCGGTGACCAGCAACTCCTTGACTGGTCCTCGCCAGTACCCGATCGGCCCGAACAGTGCGATAAGCAGAATGAGCAGGAAATCTAGCACAAGATAGATCGACATTAGCGGCTACCGCCCACGCGATGAACTCCTCAACATCGGGAAAATCCTGAACTACCGGAAACTTAAGCGAGTCTAACATGCCCGCCACGGCATCGTCGCCAAGCGCGGCAATCGTTTGCAACCCGTTGTTACAATTAGAGCGGGAATCACGCACCCGATTTTGAGCCGCCATTTGGCTCGCACTATTGTAAAGGCGTATTGGGCAACATTGAGCCAGAACAACCGATCACGATCCCGGAGCCGTTCATCACGCGATACCAGCCCATTGACCTGGTATCAGATTGATCTCCACATTCACACGCCGGCTTCGGCCGACTATCAAAATCCTGACGTCACCCTGCTCGACATTCTGAAGCAGGCCGAGCAACGTGGGGCCGACATCATTGCGTTCACCGATCACAATTCGATCCGTGGATATGCGAACCTGCTGCGCGATATCGAAGACCTCGAACTGCTTGAACTGCTGCAGCGCATCGCGCCCACTGAACAGGCACGGCTGGACGAACTTCGCCGGCTAATTGCCAAAATCAAGGTCCTGCCCGGCGTGGAGTTTACCGCCACATTTGGGTTCCACATCCTTGGAATCTTCCCGGAGACAACTTCGGTCCGGCATATTGAACACACGTTGCTCCAGATGGGCATCCCCGAAAACCGGCTGGACCTTGGCAGCGGCGAGGTCGGTGCAACGACCGACGTGCTCTCTGCATACGAGATTTTCCACGAAGCCGGTGCGATGGTCATCCCGGCCCATGTCAACACAACCAACGGAGTTGCCATGCAGCACCTTCCGTTTGGTGGGCAAACACGAATCGCCTTCACCCAGAGTCCGTACATATCGGCGCTCGAAGCAACTGACATGGACAACAGTAGCCGGCGTAGCACGTCGAAGTTCTTCAACGGTTCCAAGCCGGACTACCCAAGAAGGATGCATGTCATCCAGGGTTCCGACGCACACCGCCTCCTGCGCGACCCCAACCGGGAATCGAACCTCGGAGTCTGCGACCGGATGACCGAGGTGCAGCTTACTGAACCAACCTTTGATGCCTTGAAAGCCCTGTTCGAATCTGACAATTTCAACCGGGTGCGGCCATTCCGGCCACCCCACGACCCCTACGACTACATCCGGACGGCGCGCGCCGAGGGTGAAAACATCGTTCAGGCGTTCCACGAACAACCTCCCAAGCGCGGAGGGCGGACGAGTCCGGTCGTCCGGGATGCTGCTGCTCTGGCAAACGGCCACGGCGGCACGATCTACGTCGGAGTCTCGGCAACGCCAACCGAAGAAGTCGCCGGCGTCGAGGATGCCGCCAACCAGGCGCAGCGCATCTCCCAGGACATTGCCCGCAACGTTACGCCGCCCATTTCAACATCGGTCGATATCCAGACCAGTGACGGCAAACAGGTAATCATCGTCTCGATCCCGCCAGGTCCGGATAAGCCCTATGCAGTTGCGCCGGGCACAATCTACGTGCGCCAGGAAGGTGAAACTGCTCAAGCCGTGCGCGACGAAATTGTGGAATTGGTGAGACTTGGCCGGCAGGAGCAGGCAGCCGAAGCAGCTGACATTGCGCCGATCCTCACCGTCCCGGATGTTGAGGATTCGGAACCTGCACCAGCGCCAGCCAAGAACCGGCGACGAGGCGGCAGGTCGCGCTCAACGAAGCAGGAAGCTGAAACTGTCACTCCTGAAGCACCAGAGACTGCCACCAGCGAAGTACAGGCAGAACCGCCCGCACCTGAAGTGGATGAGCGTATTCCTCGCACCGGTGTCGAGATCGTTGAGTCAACAAACCGCGACGGGATTACCTACCACGCCATGCGTGACCTGCGGAATCTCAAGGTGGTCCAGAATGTCACCCGCGACTCTGCCCGCCGGCTCTGGCGCTATGCCATCACCCAGAAGGAGAACCATCCTTGCAAGCCGGACGAGGTGACCTGGGATGGTCAGCGCGGCTTCTGGAAGGCATATAAACCGCGCGGTGGCGATGTCCGCTTCAACCTTGTCATCAGGGAAAACGGCGACGATCTGCGCGTCTTCTACGGCGTGACAGAAGAGGGCATGGACACTGCCTGGCGCGCCCTCCTCCCGGAGCGTAACGCTGCCGAGGCTGAGGCAACCACGGACTAGCAATCACCTGTTCCAACTCATTCCCGTTTTGGCTTGTACATGCTTTTTCGCTGTCATCCTGAGTAGTGCGACCAGCGTATCGTGTCATGCGAGAGTTTGGTTCATTTTCGTAGGGGCGTCTTGCATACGCCCCGGTTTCACGCCTCGGGTGCCAGACGGGCGTGTGCAAGACGCCCCATTCGCATCAAGTTAGGCGAAGTTCACTGGCGTGGGCTCCAAACTGCAA
>CAZRNC010000089.1:0-9173 GCA_964601285.1 uncultured Thermomicrobiales bacterium
TTCATTGTCATCCTGAGCGAAGTCGAAGGATCTCTTTCTATGAAACGTTCGAGGTATCACCAAATTGCATGGAAGGAGATCCTTCGACTTCGCTCAGGATGACAATCAAGACACCGTTCTTCCCCGCGTACGTTCGATGATCCTCAGTTAGTTGGTACAGGGCGCAATTCATTGCGCCCCTACGGGAAGTAGCCCGACATAGTAGAGACAGGATGCGCTAGTCAAGCTACTCGTTTAGTTCGCCCAGACCTCGCCGAAGATGCGCAGGTAGTTCTCGCCGAGCAGCTTGGAGACGTCTTCGTCGCTGTAGCCGCGGGCCAGGAACTTGTCGATCAGGTTCAGGACTTCGGTGTAGTTGGAGAAGCCGTCCAGCGCCCGGCGGGGGGAGCGGACGTTGCCGGTGATGTGGCGGGTGTAGTCGTCGGCGACGGATGGCCACTTCGGCTCGCCCCATGGGTCGTGGTCGTGGTCGGGATAGGTTCCGAGCGACATGTCGGTGCCGACGCCGATGTGGTTCGTGCTGCCGGTGAGGTTGATGATGTATTCGATGTGGTCGATGAACTCGTCGACCGTCGGCCAGTGGGTGGTTCCGGGTTTCATCACCAGCGGCCCCCACGGGGCAAGGCCGATCAGCCCGCCCTTGTCGACACACGCCTTGATCTGGTCGTCGTCGATGTTGCGCGGGTTGGGCACCAGTCCATTCGGGTTGGAGTGGCTGAAGACGACCGGCTTGCTGCTGCGCTCGATGATCTGCAGCGTTGCTTCCTTGCCGGTGTGGGTGCAATCCAGCAGGATGCCGACCCGGTTGCACTCCTCAACGACCAGCTCACCAAAGCGGGTTAGTCCGCTGGTGGTGCGGTCGAGTGCGCCGTCGCAGATCAGGTTGGTCCGGTTGTAGGCGAGCAGCATGATCCGCAGGCCGAGCCGCTGGAAGGCTTCGACGCGGTGGAGCCTGTCGCCGATAAAGTCGCCACCCTGGGCCGTAACAATGAAGGCTGCCTTGTTTTCCGCCTTGGCCCGGCGGATGTCGTCGGCCGTATCGACGACGATGCAGTTGTCATACTTCCGGGCCACCAGATGCCAGAACATGCCCTCTTCAAGCGCCTGCTCAACGGTCGCCCAGGGCCGCCAGGCGGTGACGGCGTAGGCGGTCACTCCGTGCCGGTGTGCGTTGGCGAAGTCGGCATCCGGCCAGGCCTGCATGCAGGAGTCGATGAAGATATGCGGATGGTCGTTTTCAAGGAGTGGATGGAACCCCTTGTTGTGTTCGTTGAACAGTTCTTCGGTCATGTTGCTTCTCCCGTTCGTTGTTCATTCAATGTCTGGCAGTCTCGCAGATCGCCCGGGTGTTGCCAACCACCTTTCCCGAGTTTCCCCACCGTCATCCCGAGCGAAGTCGAGGGACCTCGACAGTCGAAACGTGATGTCATCCAGTGGCGTCCCGGCTCTCGAGGTCCCTCCACTCCGCTTCGCTCCGGTCGGGATGACGGAGAGGGGGCTTCGCTCGGGATGACGGAAGAGGGGATGACGGAAGGGACAGCTCGGGATGATGGAGGAGGGGACGAAACAGGCACGGGAGAATCGGTGGGACAGGCACATCGCTGTGGTCTAGAATACAAGCAGCTAGCAGACAAGAAATCCTGAGGGAGGGCGCGGAATGACACGGACCCGTACGCAGATGCTCTCGATGGTTGTGTATATCGCATTTGGCGCGTTGGCGATGTTCTTGCCCGGGGTGGTGCTGGGTATCCTCGGGATCGGGTCGGCAGACCGGGTGCCGGTGGCGCTGTTGCTCACCCGAGTGTTTGGCGGAGTCTGTCTTGGACTGGCGCTGGCGTTGTTCTTCGTGCTCCGGGATCATATTGGTGGCAAGCGGATCATGCGCGCCTTCGCCGGGCTGGAAGTCGCTGTGATTGCCGCGGCTGTGATCTCGCTCGGGGCGGATGATATCAGCACCCGCGCCGGTGTACTGATTGCCGGTGCATCGGCGGTCATTGGCCTGATCAATCTCTATGGTGCCTTCATCGCGCCGGCTCAGGCGAAAGAAAAGCCGGCGCCAACACCGGTCGAAGTGTGACCGCTGGCCATTTGACGATAGACTGCCGCACCGGGCAGGAGTGGAGATGCCGTTCTGAGGTTGGCGGAACAGTCCGGAGAACCTGAACACGATCGAGAGCGCTCGGCAGGAATTCACATCTCGCTGATGGGTGGATTCCAGGTCACGATTGATGATCGTCCCGTTCGGGATGATGTCTGGCGTCTTCGGCATGCCCGGACGCTGGTCAAGATCCTGGCGCTTAATCCGGATCGGAGCCTGCATCGCGAGCAGGTGATGGAGATGCTCTGGCCGGGTGTTGACAACCACTCTGCCATCGGCAGGATGAACCAGGTGTTGCATGCTGCCCGGCGGGCGTTGCTGCAGTCGATTGGTGGTGACCATGAGCCGCAGGACATCATCCGCCATCAGAACCAGTTGCTGATATTGCTGCCCGGTTTCCCGGTGAGAATCGATGTCCGGGAGTTTGAGGATGCCGCCGCCCTTGCACTTCGCCAGGAAGATCTCGTGCAGGTCGATGCGGCGCTCGAACGCTATGCCGGCGTGCTGCTGCCGGAAGACCGCTATGAAGAGTGGTCGTTCGCTCCCCGGCGGGAGCTGGACCACCTGTTTGTCTCCTTGTTGCACACCAGCGCGACGCTGCTGGATGCACGGGGGAACCAGGCCGGTGCGATAGATGCGCTGCGCCGGAGCCTGGCCGTCGATCCGTCGTCCGAGGAGAGCCATGTTCGCCTGATGCGACTCTATGCCGCAACCGGTCGTCGTCAGCGAGCGTTGCAGCAGTTTGAGCGGTTGCAGGAGACGTTTCGCAAGGGCGACATTCCGGAGCTTTCCGCGGCCACCATCGAATTGCACCAGGCCATCCTCGAGAATCGTTTTGAAGCGTTGCCACAGGAACCGGCACAGGTTCAGGATGATGACTACGAAACGGATCTGCAACTCTTTGGCCGGGATGCTGAACTCAGCACATTCTCCCGGTCGGTTGAAGAGGGGTTGTCCGGGCGTGGCCGGGTGCTGCTGATTTCGGGTGATGCCGGGATCGGCAAGACGGTGCTGGCCGAGCAGGTCGCAACGCCCTGGCGCACCAATGGCCGGGCTTTGGTCTATTGGGGCAGATGCCACCCGGATGTCGGTGTGCCGGCCTTCTGGCCCTGGTCGCAGATCCTGCGGGGGTATCTTGCGGACCACGACAGCGCGACCGTTGATCGGGATTTTGGCCGGGGCGCAGCACTCGTTGCCCAGATTGTGCCCGAGGTCGAGGATCGCATCGCCCTGCAAGCACGGAATCAACGCACAACGGCATCCCGGTTTGAGCTGTTCGAGGCGGTGAGCAGTTCGATTCGGAGAATTGCCGGCCATCACCCGCTGTTGCTGGTGCTGGACGATCTCCATTGGGCAGACAGGTCGTCGTTGCTGTTGCTGGAGTATCTGGCAGGCGAGATACGTACATCGCCGGTTGTGGTGCTGGCAACCTACCGCGAAAGTGATATTGACCGGCATCATCCATTGCACCAAACGATCAGCCAGCTCAACCGCTACCAGGAAAACCGCAGCATGGCGTTGACCGGTCTGTCAATTGAAGACGCCGGCAGGATCGTCACCTCGACCGCCGGGCTGGAACCATCCGGCAGGCTGGCTGCCCAGATTCACGAGCTTACCGAGGGCAATCCATTCTTTGTTGGTGAAATTGCCAGGCTGCTGGAGCAACAGGATGACCTGGATACCGAGGAGCCGCTTGCGATTCCAGCCGGCGTTCGCGAGATTATGCGGCAACGACTCTCGGCGGTCTCTTCCGAAACCCGGCAGGTGCTGGATATTGCGGCAGTCTTTGGCCGCGAGTTTGGCGTGCATCTGCTCAGCCTGGTCATCGAGACGCCGAGAGACCATTTAGTCGATATTCTCGATGAAGCGGTCGAAGCCAGGTTATTGACAGAACGCCTCTCCGAGCCGGGGATGTATCGCTTCTCGCACGCGCTGATCCGCGAGACGCTTTACGACGAGCTTGGCACGTCCCGGCGCACTGAGATTCACTGGGCAATTGCCGAGACGCTGGACCATCTCTACGACGCCAACAGTGAGCCGCACTATTCCGAGCTTGCCCACCATTTTTACCGGGCAACGCCCCGGAGCGATGTTGCAGACACCGCGAACTATCTTGCCCGGGCCGGACAACGGGCGATGGAACAGGTCGGGTTCGATGAGGCGTCCGGCTACTTTGCACGGGCGTTGCAGGTGCTCGATCTGGCGACACCGGTGAACTATCCATGGCGCTGCAAGCTGCTGCTGGCGTTGGCCGACGCCCAGCGGAGCGCCGGCGAGAGCCTGCGGTCACGTGAGACGGCGTTGCAGGCGGCCACGCTTGCGCGCAGGCTGGACCTGGCAGATCAACTGGCACATGCTGCGACGACCGTTGCCTGGTCTTCAATGGAGATCCGGCCGTACGATGAACAGGTGATCCAGTTGCTGGAAGAGGCGCTGGAGCGGATCGGGACTGCTGACAGCATACCCAGGGTGCAGCTCTTGAGTGCGCTGGTTCGGGCGTTGGATTACTCCGGTGAGATCGAGCGCCGGGCACTGCTGGGCCAGGAAGCGGTCGCCGTCGCCCGCCGGATTGGAGACCCCGATACGCTGGTCGATGCGCTTGAAAGCCGTATGAAATCGGCCGTTCGTGCCGATGTGCTGGAATCGACGCTGACCGATGCCGAAGAAATCATCCACCTTGCAGACCGCACCGGGGATGGCTACATGGCGATTCTCGGACATTGGTGGCGGATCGACGTGATGCTTGCCCTCGGGAATGTTGCTGAGGTTGACCGTTCGCTGGAGATTGCCGTTTCCATTGCGGAAGAACGCGACGAGCCGCGCCGGCGCTGGGAAGCCCGGAGCTATCAAACGATGCGGGCGATGCTGGCAGGCAGGTTTGACGAGGCAGAGCAGCTGGCAAATGTTGCTTTGGAGATAGGCGCCCGGGCAGCTCCCAGACCATCCCGGACAACCTGGGTTGTGCAGATGCTGCTCATCCGTCTCGAGCAGGGCCGCGCCGCCGAGTTGGAATCCGACCTGCGCGAACGGATACTGACCTATGGTGATTACCCGTACTACCGGGCGCTGCTGACATTGCTGTTGCTTGATGCGGGGCAAGACGACGAAGCGCGCAAGGTCTACGACCGGCTGATCGCCAATCGGTTTGCTGATATCCCGCGGGACCTCATCTGGCTGACGACCCTGTCGCTACTGGCGCGGTTGGCGCATACCTTCAACGATGTTGAGACGGCCGGGCTGCTCTACGATCTGCTCCGCCCGTGGCCGGGGCGTGGCGTCTCTCCGGATGCGATCGAGTTTTGCCTTGGGTCATCCTCGCACTACATCGCACTGCTGGCGGCCACAGTTGGTGACCACGACGGGGCGAAGCAATCGTTCGCCGAGGCCATCGCGATGCACGAGCGCATGGATGCACAGCCATGGCTGGCGCATTCATTGTTTGCCTGCGCCAGTTGGCTACATGACAGTGATGGGCTGCCGGATGAAGCCAGGGCGCTGGCAACCCGGGCCAGGCAGATTGCCAGTGCTCTGGGTATGACCCGCCTGGAACAGCAGAGTATGGGCCTGTTGGTAGCTATGCGCCCATGAGCCGATCCGCGTATAGGAGATTGGTCCTGTAAAATCGGATTTAAGTGATCTATAAGCGTCAAGCACTTTATGCTTGCAGGCATAGCAGTCCGAAGTCATAAGGATGAGGCCTCCCATGAAGCGCCTTCTGCCACTAGATTCCCAGGGGCCGGGCTTTAGCACCGGTTCAGGAAACACGTTCAGCCGGTTCTCGCGCCGGTTGCGTGACAAGGAACAGCCGAAAACACCTGTCACCGATGTGGATGCGGTTGCACCAGAAACCGATGACACGAACGACACGGTCAGTCCGTCCGGTGAAAGCACCTGAGCCATCTGCGCTCACCTGTTACCTCGCAACCGATCGTGCCCTTTCGTCATTTTGACCGTGGCCTTTTGCCATCCATGCCAACGTGGAGAGACCTCGCCACCAGTATCAACGAATGCAGGATCATCGAACGTCCGCAGGGAAGAACGGCGTTTAGATTGTCATCCTGAGCTTGTCGAAGGATCTCGAGCCACGAATCGTTCGAGGCGAAGGCAAGTTTCGTGGCTCGAGATCCTTCGGCTTCGCTCAGGATGACAGATAAACCGGCATGTGTAAGCCCAAACTGGAACGAGTCGGAACAGGTGGCAATGAATTGCGCCCCTGCGGGCTCTCTACAATGGAACTCACTTCACCAACAGCAAACCGGGCGACGCACTGCGTCGCCCGGTTTGCTGTTGGGTCAGGCTATTCCGGATATTCGGATTCCTTGTTGGGGTAAGCCTTCTCGCCGGCTTCGATTGGCACCTGGAGCCAGTTCTCCATCGGTGGCACGGTGCAGACCCAGTTGTCGTTGTACTGGCAGTAGGGGCCGTAGGCGTAGTTGAAATCGACGACCAGTTTGCCGTCGGGGCGTTCCTGGGGATCGACCGTGCGGCCGGCGCCGTAGGTCTCCTTGCCGCTGGTTCTATCGCGGAACGGGATCAGCAGGCGGCCACGGCCCGGCTCACGGTAGACCGTCAACACAGCTTCCTGTTCGCCGACCGGAATGGTGACCCTGGCGTATGGCAGGTATTCGCGGGCCTCCCCGGTGGTGGTTGCCAGTTCAATCGGGTCGGTGGGAATATCGGTGTCCGGCTCCAGCACGAAGGTCAGATCCGGGTTTTCCGGAAAGTATTCCAGCGGCACGAAGTTCGCCTTCTGGGTTTCGGTGAGCGGCGAGTTCTCGTTGGATTGCATGTATTCGTCGCGGCGTTCGCGAAAACGGCCCAGCCGGTTGCTGGTGCTAGTGCTAGACACGGAAGGTCCCTTCATTAAACAACGCCGGTTCAGGCAGTTTCCCGGCGCAAGGTGAAGCCAAGGGCAAACATCATCAACAGAAGCCCGACTCCAAACGTGAATACCCCCATCGGGATATGCAGTGCTGCGATCTCCGGGCGTCCGCGCGAGCCGTAGCCAAGCCCCATCTGGGCGATGATCATGACAACCAGCAAACCGCTGCCGCCGGCGATCAGTGCCCGTTGAGTGAAACCGGCGATCAGCGCGAGTACCAGCATAATGACAGCCACCAGGAACATGGTGTTTGCTACCATCGCGTGGATATCAATTGCCGTCCGGTCGCGAAACCATCCCCAGCCGCCGAGTGCCGGTTGTACTGCCAGCATGGCGAACATCAGGATGCTCAGCGCCTGGAAGATTGAACGGCTCTTCGGCTTTTGGCGGTCAATCATAGATTCCCCGTTTCATAAACAGTTCGTTCATGTCCAACAGGGAGTATATCCCGTCAATCACACCGGCCTCAGAGCAGCCGCCGGATAATAGCCATCAGTAACGTCAGCCCGATGGAGATCGCAATCATCGTTGTTATCGGAATGAAGAGGCGGGTGTTTCCCCGTTCGATGCGAATATCGCCGGGGAGCCTGCCAAACCAGGATAGCCCGCCGGCCAGGACCACCAGCCCGATCAGGATAGCGATGATTCCCGCACCGATCAGCAGGATGGCAACCTCGCGGCTTTCCATCATTCCTTACTCTCTATAACGCTATTGCGCCAGAAACTATGCCCGCGCCGGCAGTTGTCCGGATCGGGCGGCGGCACTAGACTCCAACCAGCACCCGGTGTCTTTCGGAAGGTTAGATGAGGAGCACCACCATGACCGCAACCGAACGTCGCGAGGCGTTCCGGCAACCGACGTCCGTTTCCGCCCGGCTCCATGAAAGCGCCCGGAAAGTGATGCCGGGTGGGAACACCCGCACGACCGTGCATTTCGACCCCTATCCAGCTTACGCAAATCGTGGAAACGGCGCGGTGGTGACCGATGCCGATGGCGAGGAACGGCTGGATTTCCTGAACAACTACACCTCGCTGATCCATGGTCATGCCGATCCGGATGTCAGCGCGGCGGTCATCGAACAACTGCAACAGGGAACCGCGTTCGGTATGCCGACGGCCCACGAGGTTGCCCTGGCCGAGCTGCTGGTGGAGCGTATCCCGTCGGTCGAGCAGGTGCGCTTTTCCAACTCCGGCACCGAAGCGGTGATGACGGCCATCCAGGCGGCACGGGCGTTCACCGGAAAACCGAAGATTCTGAAGTTCGAAGGGTCCTACCACGGGGCCTATGATTACGCCGGTGTCAGCACTGTGCCTCCGGCCGATACCTGGGAGCATGCCGAGCCAGTGGGCAAAGCCTATTGTTTTGGTGCGCCACAAGGCATGCTGGATGATGTGGTCGTCAGTCGCTACAACGACACCGAACTCACCGAGCGGTTGATCGAAGCCAACCGGGACGAACTCGCGGCGGTGCTGCTCGATCCGATGCCCTTCCGGATGGGGCTGGTTTCCGGCCAGTTGCGGTTCCTGGAGCGGGTACGCGAACTGACCGCCGCCTACGGCATCGTTCTGATTTTCGATGAGGTCATCACCCTGCGGGCTGCCTATGGTGGCTATCAATCGGTGCTGGGTGTGACTCCGGACCTGACGACGATGGCCAAGATCATTGGTGGTGGGTTCCCGGTCGGTGCAGTCGGCGGCAAGGTCGAGATCATGGCGGTGTTTGATCCGCGAGGCGGCAAGCCATTGGTACCGCATGGTGGCACGTTTAGCGCAAACCCGATCACGATGGTTGCCGGCCTGACGGCGATGCGCAAGATGACGCTGGATGCTTTCGACCGGCTGGCGCAGCTTGGCGACTATCTGCGCGACGGACTGGCCGAGGCGATGGACGGCGCACGGCTGGAAGGGCAGGTAACCGGCCACGGTTCGCTCTTCGGGATTCACCTGCACAACCGATCGCTGACCGACCGGCGCAACGCTGAGCCAACTGCCACGGAACAGGTGAGACAGACGGGGATCTTCGATTCTCTGTTGGCCCACGGCGCAACGGTCTCGCCAGCGCTGACCGGTTGCCTTTCCACCCCGATGACTGAGACCGAAATCAACACATTGGTTGACGGCTTTGCACTTGCCTTGGTGGAGACCGATGGCTAGTGTGGTTGGGGTCATCGGCGGCCTGCTGGCGCTGCTGGG
>CAZRNC010000090.1:0-9110 GCA_964601285.1 uncultured Thermomicrobiales bacterium
GACGGCGCCAGCGGTCGCGGACCAGGTTGCGGGCGATGGTGGCCAGCCAGGCGCTGAACGGCGCTTCTGTCTGCTGGTAGCCATCCAGCGATCTCAACGCCCGGAGGAATACCTCCTGAGTCAGATCCTGTGCTTCCTGGCGATCCTGTACCGCCTGGTAGACGACGCCAAAGACTGCCCGCCACTCTCGTTGGCAAAGCTCGTCCAGTGCTGCGCGGTCTCCGCGTTGTGCCTGCCTGAGCAGTTGATCGCCGGTCATCCTGCTACCTCCTGACAGCACAAACGTACCGCGGGGCGAAGTGTGACGCGAGAGCACAACGAAAGCGGCGGCGGTCCGAAGACCACCGCCGCTTTCTGTTGCCTGCGTTGTGCCGGCTAGTTGCCGGTGTTCAGGAACACTCCGACCGTGTTGCTGTCCCAGAGAGCTACTGCAACATCGTTCAGACCATCCCCGTTCAGGTCACCGACATAGAGGCCGAACGGTGTCAGATCGACCGGATAGAACTCCGGATCAGCGAAGGTCCCGTTGCCGTTGCCGGCGAAGACCGCGATATCGGTCGGCGCCTTGTCCGAATTGTCATAGTTGCCCCATGAGCTGGAGACCACGATGTCCGCAATACCGTCTCCGGTAACATCCCCGATCGCGATCCCCTTCGGATAGGGGTTCGATCCGTAGGCGGTTTGCGAAGCAAACGTGCCATCGCCATTGCCGAGGAGGACGCTGATCGATCCGCCCTGGTCGTTGGCGGTTGCCAGATCAAGCCGGCCATCTCCGTTGAGGTCAGCGGCCCGGACACCGTGTGGGCCGGCACCGACTGCGTAGACATTGCCTACTTCAAAGGAGCCGTCTCCGTTGCCAATCAGGATGTGGACCCGTCCGAAGTCGTAGTCATCGACTGCCGCATCCAGGATGCCATCGCCGTTGAAATCAGCCACGACCAGTGAGTGCGAGCGAACGTCGAGCGGGATGCCGATCGGTTCCTGGAAGGTGCCATCGCCATTGCCGAGGTGAACCATGACCGGTTCACCACTCCAGCAGACTGCCATCACATCAAGATTGCCGTCACCGTTCAGATCAACGACCGCGACCTCGTGGGTGCCGAAACAACTGTCGACCTGATAGCCCGGTGCATAGCTTCCGCCACCATGGCCGAGCAAAATTCCGATGCCTCCGGAGTTCTGGTTTGGCGTAATCAGATCGAGTATTCCGTCGCCGTTGATGTCACCGGTGGTAACCATTTTTGGTGCCAACCCGCCGACGCTGTGGCTACTGCGAGCGCCAAACGTGCCGTCTCCATTGCCTGGGAAGATGCTAACCGTGTTGCTTCCTGCATCTGCAACCAGCAGGTCGCGGATGCCGTCGCCGGTAACATCCAGGGCGATGACGCCGTGGGCATTCTCACCGGTTCCATAGGAGACTACCGGAGCAAACTGTCCGTCCTCTGTCGGATCGGGGTCTGGATCCGGGTCCGGATCAACCGGGTCGCAGGTCAGGATCGCCCCTGCCCAGACACCATGATCGAATTGGATACTATCACCGCCATCGGTAACGACCAGTCGCAAGGTTTCTGAACCGCTAAGGTCAGCAATCACCTGCCGAGCAGGGCTTGCAGCACTCATCGTCGGACTTTCGTAGAGCAGTGTCGAATCACCATAGACCTCGAAGGTGATCGAACCGCCAGTACTGATGTAATCGGGTATGCCAACCATTGCGGTGAATATCGGACAGGTATTGCTTACATCGACAATGATCTCGGAGTAGGCATGAACACCGACTCCCTTGGCATAGGCCACACCGTCGAGGACGATTCCAAGGCCATCACCGGCTTCGGATTCGCCATTGCTCATGTCACGTTCTGCCGGCCCCCAACCGTTCTCGACCGATAGCCATGGCAGGTCGCTGATGTAGGCATCTTCGCCTGGCCCTGGATCGGGGTCCGGATCAGGGTCGGACGTTTCCGTATAGGTCGCGGTTAGCGTCAGCGGATTCGTGCCGACGGTGATGATGTGCTGGCGAGCGCCACCATCGGACCAGCTTTCAAACGTGTAGTCGCCTTGCGGAGATGGCGCAAGAATCGTGGTCCGGGTTCCAGCAGCGACATTGACAGTCAACGGTGCCGGTCCATGGATCGACCCGAACGATACGTCCAGCCCGGTCGGCAACGTGTCCAGTGTCACCGGTGTGGTGCGTGGCATGACATCCATCGACGTCGTTGCCTGGCGCCCATCTGCCTGGGTGACCGTCAGGACAAACTCCAGGTACCATGGGTCGATGCCATGATCCGGCACAACCAGAGAGCTGCCGCTGACACCGGTTGGTGTCATAAGTTGATGGACGTGACAATCAACTTCGCTGCAGTGGTGGATCAGTACGCGCCATGAGAGTCCACTTGCATCAATCGGGTTGCCGTCGCTGTCGATACCGGTGCCGGCAAACGAGAGCACTTCACCGACGGTGAACAGATGGTCCGGGCTTGGGCTGGTAATCGTCGCAACAGGCGATCCCGGTTCTTCCGGTTCGCAGATGAAGCGAGCGTTTGCCCAGTTGGCGTGGTCGTAGAAGACGTTATCGCCACCATCGCTAACGTTCAATCGCAGTGTCGAATAGCCGGCTACGTTCACCGATACCGGTTGGGCAGCAGAGCGCCCGGTTACCAGACCGCTGTCATAGAGTAGCGTGTCGTCGCCCAGGATCTGGAAGCTGACGCTTCCTTCCGGCGCAACTTCGTTGTCAATGCCAAGTACCGCAGCAAACGTCGTGCAAGTCGAAGGGATTTCAACGACGATCTCAGCCGGCGCATGGACGCCGACCCCCTTGGCAAACGTCGCACCGCGAATGGCCATGGGGATCCCGTCGCCGGCCAGGTCTTCGCCGTTACTGGAGTCGCGCTCCGCCGGGCCATACCCGTTGGATTCGGAGAGCCAGGTCATATCACTCAGGAAGATCTCGTCCGCTGCTGGCGGTTCCGAACCGTCATCGGTGCAGATGAAACGGGCGTCCGCCCAATTGGCGTGATCCCACATCACATTGTCGCCAGCGTCATCGACGATCAGGCGCAGTGTGGAGTGCCCGGCGATGTCGACGTTGATCTCGAGAGCCTCATCAGTTCCAGTAAGTGGACCACTTGCGTACATCAGCATGTCGTCGCCCCAGACCTCGAAGCGCACGCTGCCGTTGGGTTGAACTTCGTCATCAATGCCAATGGTGGCTGCAAACGCGGTGCAGGCGACCGGTATTGCAAAGCGAATCTCTGAATAGGCGTGGACGCCAAGGCCCTTTTCGAACGTCGTGCCCCGGATCGACAAGGTGGTGCCGTCGCCGGCCAGGTCTTCGCCATTGCTTGCGTCGCGCTCGACCGGCCCCCAGGCATTGGTCGCCGAAATCCAGCTCAGGTCACTCAGGAAGATCTCGTCTCCGACCGGTGGTTCCGGGTCGTCCTGGTCACACAAGAAGCGGGCGTCGGCCCAGTTTGCATGGTCGTAGAAAACATTGTCGCCGGCGTCTGTCACCTCCAGCCGCAGGCTACTGCGACCGGTGATGTCGACTTCGATCGGCTCCGGGTCGGACACACCGGTCAGGGTTGCACTCTCGTAAAGGAGTTGATCGTCACCATAGACCAGGAAGCGAACCGAGCCATCTGGCGCAACCTCGTTGTCGATGCCGAGCACTGCCGCAAATACGGTACAGGTTGTCGGGATGTCTACCACAAGCTCGGACGGAGAGTGCACACCGATGCCACGAGCGAAGGAGATGTCGCGGATTGAGAGCGGTCGGCCGTCGCCGGTGCCGTCCTCGCCGTTGCTCATGTCGCGTTCTGCGGGTCCCCAGCCGTTGTTCTCCAATGCCCAGCTCAAGTCGCTCAGGTAGAGTGCATTATCGTCAGGTTCGACATGTTCGCCGCCCGGCAGAATCCGGCGGATTTCGCCAGTGTTGATCGAGAGGAAGTAGACGTAGCCATCCGGGCCAAGTTTGAAGTCGACCGGGCCGGCTCCGTTCGTCATCAGAACTTCCGGTCCGCTGACCAGGTTGTTGTTCTCATCAACATTAACGTAGAAGATTTCGTTCGAAACGTAATCGGCATAGATGTATGCATCCTGATGCGGTGGACCGTACAGATCACTGTCGACGAACACGCCACCGGTAACGGCTGAACCGCGGCCGTAGCGATCCCAGGCCACGAGCGGTTGTGTGACGCTGCCTTCGGCATACAGATCCTGGCAGGTGCTGAACGGTTCGAATCCACCCTGTATGGCAGGACCTTCATAGCATGGCCAGCCCATGTTCGCCCCGGGTGTTGCCACCGAGATTTCTTCCCAGGTAGTCCAGCCCACATCGCCGACGTACGGCAGGCCGTTGTATGGATTCACGGTCAGCCGGTAGGCGTTGCGGAACCCGTATGCCCAGACCTTGGAGCGGTTGGCGTTCGGATCACCTGTGAAGAATGGATTGTCAGCCAGACCCTGGCCGTCCTTGTTGATCCGCAGCATCTTGCCGCCGAGTGAATCAAGGTTCTGGGTGCGCAACGCATCTGGCGAAACGATGTTGAAATCGGCGCCGTCACCAAGCGTGACAAACAGCGTGCCGTCCAACCCGAACGCGATGCCACCGGTAGAGTGGCTGGTGGCGTCGGAGGGAATACAGTCGTCGCTATCCAGCACGCAGCCCGGACCAACGATCGAACCGACCAGGGTGACAGCAGTAGCCAGCGAAGCAGTGTTGCCGTCGGAGGTCACCCGGATGAGACGACCGGTTTTCGGGGAGCTGAAATTGACAGCATCATCTTCATAGGTGAAGAGGAAGTATACGTAGCCGTTGGTGTCGAAATCAGGATCGACGGCTACATTCAGCAGGCCGCGGTCCCAGTAGTCGTTGACGATCGGACGGAGGTCGATGAACGGGGTTGCCTGGACGACGCCGTCGCGGACGAGACGAACCAGTCCACTCTTTTCGCCAGCAAGGAAGCTACCATCGGGGAAGAATGAGAACGATGTCGGGAAGCTCAGTCCGCCAACGACGGTTTCGAAGGTCAGGTAACCAGCGGACGGGACTTGCTGTGGTGCCCTGAACGTTCCGTCAGCAACGCCCTGTAGCTCAGCATAGGTGTTCAGGTTGGCGTTCGGATCTCCAAAACAGCCGGCGTGACTCTCCTGGGCTGCAGTTGCGAGCGCCACCAGGTTGGCGGTTTCCAGACCCTCACCGCTGGGCTGGGCCATTCCTGCGGCGACCATCTCCTCTGCGATTGAGCGGCCGTCAGGCATGAATGCGTAGTACATCCGCCGATTTGAACTATCGAAAGAGATATCCGGGTCTTCCTCGAAGCGCAAACCGCCCCAGACGAGTCCCTGCAAGTAGTCGGTCGCCATTTGACCGCAGAAGGTGTTGCCCTCGGGAGCATCGATACCGATGACACCGACGCCTATCTGGTGGCTTCCAATATAGAGTTCGAAGGTATCGCCATCGATTGCGCGCACGAAACCATCCGAGGTGAACCCCCCGGTGCCCGGTGCGGGCGCGCCACCAGCTCCGACCCGTTCCGGATTGAACGCATCGTGATCTTCACCATGATGGGCAAGAGATGAAGGGGCGAATAGTGCAGAAGTTGAAGTACAGACCAGCAACAGTCCGAGAATCAGCCGCCAGAATCGGGAATACATGGTTGCTGTACCTTTCCAGGCTATGGAATTCACGGCACACAGTACCTGGGTCCCCATAACACATGGGACCTGCTTAATTGTTCCACTCGGGCGCAGTGGCTTCGAGAGTCGAAAGTACTATCGCTTGCAAGGTGAATGTATCAAACCCAATTGGCTGGCAGTATCGATGGCCCACAGCGTTTGGACACCAATCCAGGATATGCGTCTACAATGCATCCACCTCGACAGGCAATCGGTTGGTTGGAGATGTATCCAGGGAAGGAACCCGCAGCATGGCGCATGAGATCATGATGCTCTCCCGGAAGTTTCGGGAAAAGATGGACTGGGCCGACGACTTCCTCGGGCAGCGAAACTGCATTGTTTCCCCGAAAGAGATCGAATATCCGGCGGAAGAAGACCAGTTGGTGGAATTAGCCGCTTCGGTGTCGGGCATCATCACCGGCCTGGAAAACATCACCGCACGGGTGATGGACGCTGCCCCCAACCTTAAGGTCATCTCTGCCGGTGGAGTTGGCTACAACCACATCGATCTGGCTGCTGCTACCGAGCGCGGTATCACCGTCGCAATCTGTGCCGGCTGCAACAACCACGCGGTCTCCGAGCTTGCCTTTGGGATGATGCTTGATCTGGCTCGCAAGATCCGGGTGGCAGACGGCCTGATGCGCGATGGTGAGTGGGCGCGCTATCTGGGTGGCGAGCTGTGGGGCAAGACGCTTGGCATCGTCGGGCTGGGCCGTGTTGGCAGGGCTTCGGCGCTGCTCGGCAAAGCGTTCGGCATGCGGGTGCTGGCAACGGATGTTGATTGGGACATCACGTTCGCGAACGTCAACGGGATCTCCTACGTGCCGCTTGAGACGCTGCTGCAGGAGTCGGATTTCATTTCCCTGCACTGCCCGTTGAACGTCACAACGCATGAACTGATCGACGAGGACGCCATCGATAAGATGAAAGAAAGCGCAATATTGATCAATACGGCGCGAGGTCCTGTCGTCAAGGAGGCAGCGTTGGTCAACGCGCTGGCGACTAAACGGATCGCAGCAGCTGGTCTGGACGTCTTCGAGGTCGAGCCGCATCCGGACAACCCCTACACCGAGTTTGACAATGTCATCCTGACGCCCCACATCGGTGGATCGACCGAGGAAGCATTTGATCGCGCCATGTATCTCGCAATGGTCAATGTCACCAACGTGCTCAATGGCCAGCCGGCGCACTGCCCGGTGAACTAGATATGAAGCTCCGGGAGACGGCGCACCTGCTCGAGCTGCTAGGCGACGCCTGGTTGATGGAGCCGGATGCGCCGCTTCTGGCACGACTTGCGACTAGCTTGCCGGTTGGAACACCGGAAGGCGGCGACCTGGCAGCACTCTGGGCGGAAACATTTCTCCAAACGGTTCCGCCCTATGCATCCCTGTTCCTGAGTGACGACGGTATGCTGAACAGTTGGCCGGCGGACCGGGCGGCTCAGGCGTACGCTACCACCGGGTTCCAGGCGAAACCGGAATGGCGCGCCGGCGCGCCGGACCATCTTGGTGTCCAACTGCACTTCCTGGCGACGTTGCTCCCGGAACGGCAACTACTTGCTGATCTGTTTCTGAAGGACCAACTCCTGCCGTGGGCACCCGTCTGCTGCCTGGCCGTCGAGCGTGCCGCCACTCATCCGCTCTTCACCGCAATTGCGCGCTTGACCCTGGATGTACTGCTGGAACTCTCTGCCCCGAAAACCTCTCAGGCGGTCTGACCAGCGTTTCGTGTCAACTGCGAGTCTACCCGATTCCGTAGGGGCGACTTGCATTCGCCCGGTTCCAAACACTTCCGGGTTTGGCTTACACATGCCGGTTTATCTGTCATCCTGAGCGAAGTCGAAGGATCTCGAGCCATGAAACTTGACTTTACCTCGAATGATCCGAGCCTCGAGATCCTTCGACTTCGCTCAGGATGACAGTCGATGTATCGCTCTTCTCCGCATAGGTTCGAGGTTTGTCAAAATAGTTGGAACGAGAGTCGAATGCAAGTCACCGCTGCCAGGTTGCGAGACAATGCGACGTGATCACCCTACCCGGCGTATACCGTGTTGTCATCCAGTGGCCAGATCGGTCGCTGGAGCCGTTGGTAGTCGAAGCTGGCGAGATCGGCCGAGACTAGTCCGGGAGTGTCTGCCCGGATGATCGCGTGGGCAAGATGCTCGAAGCCGGCCCGGAAGTGGTTGCTGGATTTGATCGCGACGATTTTGTAGCGGGTTACGTCAATGCCATGCAGGCGAAACACTTCGTCGTCGAGCGTCTGGGTGCGGATCGAGGAGACGATCACATCAATGCCACCGATCACCAATCGGGCCATCTTGCCGAGGTTGACCTTTGCCCCGTGCCCCATCGGTGATTGCTGGATGAATTGGCCATCTGTGAGTACCTTGACGTAGGCGCTCACCTCAATTGGCTCTCCGTGGAGCTCTTCGGTTTTCCCACCGAGGCGAACATCGATCGTAGCGCCGACTCCGGCATGGTGCGCTTGCTCTGCGGTTTCCGGATCGTAAACAAAGCCGAAGCAGGACTCCTGGAGATCCGCTTCGATCATGGCACGCAGCAGGTGTGTGCCGTCGCCTGGTCCGCCACCACCGGGGTTGTCTGCCTTTTCGTTGATGATGACCGGCCGGCCTTCCGTCGCTAACGCCTGACGGAATGCCTCTGCCGGTGGAGTTGGCGTTACCCGGAACTCCTCGCGCATCTCCCAGATGTGGCCGGCGATACCCTCGCTCACCTGTTTTGCCAGCTCGGCATCACCGTCGGCAATTGCCAGAACACTGATACCAACCTTGGGAATGTCTGCCGGCGCAAACCCGTGGTAAAACGTGCAATCAATCACGCCGTCGCGGGTTTCCATTTCCCAGCAAAGCTCATTGACGTCTTTTGCGGGGCCGAGGTTGGTGGTCGTTGAAGGGATCATCATCGGCAACACCGTCAGGTGCATGACCGGTTTGACCTCTCCACTCACCAGTTTCGGGATGAGCTCGATTGCCTCGACACCTCGATCATAGGAATCGGTGTGCGGATAGAGATTCACGCCAAGGAGAGCATCGGCGTGGTCGACCATTTGTTGGGTCATGTTGCCGTGCAGGTCGAGCGTGACAACGATCGGTGTGTCCGGCCCAACGATCTCGCGCACCTTCTGAATGATGTCGCCTTCAATATCGTCAACTCCGGCTGCGACACCAGCTCCGTGCAGCGTCAGACAGACAGCATCGACCTCATCGGCCGCCTTGATCGATGTCAGCAGGTTATCGAGCAACGTGGCATAAGTGGCTGCCGAGATCGTGGCAGACGGTGTTGCAGACGCGAAGAAGGTTGGAGCAAGTTCGATATCAAGTCGTTCGGCGGCTTCGATGATGCCGCCGATATAGCTCCGGATGTTCCGATTCCTGTCGATGACTTCCTGTCCCTCAGCCCAGGCTCGTTCCCGGA
>CAZRNC010000091.1:0-9089 GCA_964601285.1 uncultured Thermomicrobiales bacterium
ATCCGGTGGTACTGCAGCAGCGCATCCTTGCCGGCCGACACCTCGTCCACCTCGGCCCGACTGTAACCGTAGCCGGTGCCCATCAACCCCTTGCCATCCGGGTTGTAGCCGGAGATTGCGCTGAAATCCTCCCGGTGCCAGAGGTCTTCGCTGGCCGGCTTTCCCTGAATCCGGACATTGATATCCCGATCCCAGTGCCGCAGGACATGGAAGCAGATGAACCCGACCGGGTTTGCGTCCGGTGCCGGACGCTGGTGAAACAGCGCATCCGGCACCGGCGCGACGGCAGCCAGCAACCCGGCTGCCGAATCGTGGATCATCTTGCGTAAGAGTTCACTCTCGCTCATTGGGACTCCGTTTGAAACCTGCTATTCGCCGAGCAGACCCTCGATGAACTTGATGTCACCGAGGTGCAACGAGGTGTGGAAGATCATGTGCTGGATCCGCTCTGCGTTGCTCGCCATAGTCCCGACAGGTGAGGCGCTCTCAGCGCGCAGGTCATCGTCCGTTAGCGAATCGAGCAGCGCAAATGTCTCCTCGACGAGTGCATCGTGATAGGCGATCAACGCATCCTTGCTCGCCGTCATACCGTCAACTTCGGCATCGCTGTATCCGTAGCCGGTTCCAAACGGACCGTTGCCATCCGGTGTGTATCCGGAGCGTTCGCTGAATCCCCCGCGATGCCAGAGGTCGCCGCTTAGCCCCTGCCCCCGGATGCACATGTTGATGTCCCAATCCCAGTGGCGAAGCAGGTGGAAATAAACGAAGGAGACCGGATTCGCGCCAGGGACTGGTCGTTGGCTGAAGCGGGCATTGTCGAGATTGCTGACCGTCTCGCGCAGGTTGGGTGAGACGGTGTTGATCATGGTCCTGTAGGCGTTGATCTCTGACACGGTTGGGTCTCCTTTCGTTCCAGTTATCGAATCAGGAAAGCCCAGCCTTCTCCTGCAAGCCCTTGGAGAAGCGGATATCGCCCAGGTGGCCGTAGGAGTGGCCGATGAGGTGCTGCAAGCGGGCAGCGCCGGTCATTGGCGGCCGGCCCGGCGGAGTGAACTCGGCCCGCAGGTCGACACCGGAAGCCAGCAGTTCCTCGGTCTCGGCGACCAACTGGTTGTGGTATTCACCAAGAACCTCAACCGGGATCACGGCGATACCGTCTACATCATCGTCGCTGTATCCAAATCCCATCCCCGGCAGGCGTTCCGGACCGTGAGCAGCTGGATCGTAGCCAGCTTTCTCGGTGAATCCTCCCCGGTGCCAGGCATCGCCATCGCCGGGTTGGCTCTTGATGAAGTGGTTCAGATCCAGATCCCAAATGCGGAGAATATGCCAGTAGAGGAAACCAGGGGTATTCACCGACGGCGCCGGCCGCTGGTAGATCAGCTTGGCATCGGTTCCGCTGATTTCGGTCTTTAGCTCATCCGACAGGGTGGTGAGCTGCTCCAGATAGACCTGACTCTCGTTCACGGTATGTCCTTTCCGGGAGTGAATACGTTCAATACTTGCAGTTTAGAAAGCCGGCTGCGTTCACGCAACAGATTCCTGATGCTCTTCTGGATGGTGAGGCTGGGTGATCGCCTTGAAAGAGAGCGTCATGGTGATGGTGAAGGCGGCGAAGACGCCGGCGAGGATGAGCATCGTTTCGTTGTAGCCGATCCGGTCGAGCGAGAGGGCGGTCAGGAACGCGCCGAGGCTGCTTCCCAGGAAGAGCGAGAAGGCGAACAGAGCGATACCGGTGCCGCGGGCCGTCGGGGCAAGTTCGGTTGCGCGGGTTTGCAGTGTTGAATGCATCATGATGAACGATGCGCCCATCAGGAACATCGCGATCGGGAAGATGATGACCGCCGGCTGGAAGGTCACCATGACAAATCCAACGGCTCCGCCGGCACCACCGACTGCGATCATCCGCTTTTCGCCAAACCGCTGGGCGATGCGTCCGATGTAGCGTCCCACAACCAGCGAACCAAGCCCGAAGATCGCCGTGAAAATGCCGATGGTGGTGAACGAGAAGCCATCACGCTCGCGGAGCAGTGCGCCGAAATAGGCGAACGCACCGAGGCCAATTGCCCCTTCAACAAAGATCAGCGCATAGTAGGCAATATGCCGCCGGTCCGCCAGGACAATCCGGTAGGGCGCCAGAGCAGAGCGGCGAACGACTGGCATGACTGCGCGGGCAAGCGGCTGGCGCAGCAGGACGATGGTGATCGCCAGCGCAATGACGCCATCGATCGCAAAGATCGCCCGCCAGGAGACGAATGCGGCCAGCAGCCCACCGACGGCGCTGGAGAGAATCTGTCCCATCGACGTGGACATCACCGTCAGCCCGATTGCTGCCTGTCTCTGGTCGTAGGGCACGGTGTCGCCGATGTAGGCAAGGGTCATGGGAATGACTGCTGCTGCCGACATGCCGGTGAGGAACCGCAACACAATCA
Organism: uncultured Thermomicrobiales bacterium; assembly: GCA_964601285.1. GTDB lineage: Bacteria > Chloroflexota > Chloroflexia > Thermomicrobiales > CFX8 > CAYWXR01. The sequence goes on from CAZRNC010000091.1 coordinate 2,433, forward strand.
GTATCTCCAGGCTCGGGGCCAGCGCACAGAGAATGCAACCGAGCGCGAACGCTCCGAGGGCAACCGAGATGACCCGCACCCTGCCGACCCGGTCTGCCACCGGACCGTAGATCAGTTGGAAGAGGCCGTAGGGCAGCAGGTAGGCGGTCACAATCAGACCGGCCCGGCTGATCGGGCTGTTGAAGTCTTCTGCAATCGCTGGCAACAGCGGCGTGATGACCCGGGAATCGAGCGACACGACGAAGACCGCCGCCACCAGTAGCCAGAGCGCGTACTGGGCACCCTTGTCGGTAGGGGAAGTGTTGTCGGTCAATCGGCTGGTTTCAGAATACGTTCGGCAGAACGCGGTCCAATCAGCCAGCGCAGATCGCCGTAGCCGGGGGCAGGGTGTTCATCTGGCAGATCAATCCGGCAGGTGCCGGCGGTGCGGAAATGGAACCCCACGTCGGGCTGGTTCCAGAGCAGGAAACCCGCGAGCATGCTGACGCCCGGCATATGACCGGTGAGCAGCACGTTTCGCGGCCGGCCCTGTCGCAGAATCTGGGCCAGCACACCGGAGAACGACCCGCCGGGAGCCATCTCAAAGCTGCTGATCACTTCCGGGTTGGAATTGAAATGACGGCTCATGATGTCGGCAGTCTGCCACGCCCGGATCAGCGGACTGGAGAGGATCAGATCCGGCTCCCCACCGAGCCGCTCAAGCAGGAACGCCATCAATTCGGCTTCCTGGCGGCCGAGGTTCGATAGCGGACGTTCTTCGTCGTTGGCGACTGCGGCCTCTTCGAGGGTGGGCGAATCACCGTGTCTCATAATGTAGATGTGCATCTGCATTCCCAAGCCGTCATGTGCAGTTGTCGATACGATCGCAGACTACTACAGCCGGGGCGTGAATGGGGCACAGGTAATGGATTGATCGGTATCGCGTTGGCCGGTTTAGCGGCGGGGACGTGCCGGAACCGGTATCGGGGTGAGCTTCGGGCGCGGCTGGATCGACTTGGCCAGTTCGCGGGCCTGGGACGATGCCTTGTCGATTGCGCGGGAAATACGCTTCTTGATTGAATCTGCCATGATAATGCTCTGTTCCTCCCGGGCTACGGTACTTCCACTATTCAGCGTGCCACGATACAAGCGAATTCGCAACCCTGGGAACCGGCATGCAGATGCGAAAAACGTCATGGTTCCAGCCGGGAAATCGCCGTTGATTCCTGCTATCTACAACACCACATGTTCCGATCTGTCACGATTCGGTTCGCAGAATCGCGTACGAACGCGTACTATTGAGTTGTCCGCGTGGGGCGGTCAGCGAAATTGGCCGGGCAAGGGGAACTGACACGAATCACGGAATGTTGGTGTTTCAATCCGGTGGTCCAACGACTGTGCTGAATGCCAGTCTGGTGGGCGTTATCCGGGCTGCACAGTCTGAACGTGGCACTCCACGGATTCTCGGGGCGCGCAATGGCGTCGAGGGAATCCTCGCGGAGTCCTTCATCGACCTCTCCGACCTTTCTGAAGCGCGGCTTGAGCGGCTGATGCGCACGCCCTCGGCGGCGCTGGGCACAACCCGGTTGCGGCCGGACGATGCACGCATCGAGCAGGTGCTCGATATCCTGATCAAACACAACATCGAATCGGTGATCGGTATTGGTGGCAACGACACCGCCGATACGTCCTTCCGTCTGGCAATGCTGGCTGAAGCGCGTGGGGTGAGCCTGCGTGTTGTCAACATCCCCAAGACGATCGACAACGACCTGGCCGGCACCGATCATTCGCTGGGCTATGGTTCTGCTGCCCGCTTTGTTGCGCTGGCGGTGAGGGATGCAGCGTTCGATACGCTGGCGATGGCAAAGATCTATCCGGTCAAGATCGTCGAGGTTATGGGGCGCAACGCTGGTTGGCTGGCTGCCGCCGGCACGCTGGCGTTCGATGAGTCAATGATCCCCCCGCTGGTAAGCCTGCCGGAAGCGCCGTTTGCGTCGCTGGATGCGCTCACCGCGCTGGTGGAAGCCCGCATTTCGGAGACCGGCTCCGCCGTGCTGGTGGTGCCGGAAACGATGCGCTGGGCGGATGGCGAGCATATCGCTGGTGGTGTTCCCCAGTGGGTCGATTCGTTCGGCCATGCGTATTATGGTGGCGCAGGTAGTATGCTTGCCCACGCATTGAGCACGGCTCTGAATGTCCGGGCGCGATACGATAAGCCAGGCACGATCTCCAGGATGGCGATGCACGCAGTATCTGAAATCGATCTCCAGGAAGCGGCCACCTGCGGCGAAGTGGCTGTCCGGCGGTTGTCTGCCGGAGAGAGTGGAGTAATGATCGCCATCCAGCGTGACAGCGATGATCCATACACGGTGAGTTACACAACGGCCCCATTGAACATGGTTGCCAATGTTGAACGACGGATGCCGGATAGCATGATTGATTCCACCGGTGCCGGGGTGACAGCAGCCTTCCGGCAGCATGCGCTCCCGCTGCTGGGTAGTTCGATTGAAAAGTACGAGGTTCTTGATTGAGCAGAGGATTTGAAGCCGGCTCGGCACTACGGCTCGGCGTGTTGATGCTGGTCGTTGCGATGCCGTTCGCACTGTTTGGCGGAGCTATCAACGGGCTTCAGGGACTTACCATCGGCTTGCTCCTCGGTTCATTACTGGTAGTTTCGGCCTATGCTTTTGCCGGCAAGGTGATTGTCCGCATCTTCGACGCCTCGCTGGTGGATCAGTCCACCCATCCTGAACTGATCGAAATGGTTGAACGCCTGGCAACACGGGCCGGCATCCCGGTTCCGGATGTCGCAGTCTCCCGGCTGGTCACCCCGAACGCGTTCGCCGCGCCGACCCCGGCTGGTGGGCTTATCGGCGTCACCGAACCACTGTTGTCGATTCTTGATCCGGCCGAGGTCGAGGCGGTGCTGGCTCACGAGCTGGCCCACCTGATGCGCCCCGGACGGATGGTAGCGACCACCGCAGCGATGTTTGCCGCCATTCCCGGCGCGGTCAGCATCCGGCTTGGTTGTTCGACCTACTACGATATCCGGTTCCGCCGGCTCCGCAAACCGGGGGCCGTCGAACGCCGCAACCAGATTTTTGGATTCTGGTGTGCGCTGCCGGCAGCGGTTGTTGTTCGCCTGGGCACGTCGCGAGCGGCAGAGTTCGAAGCGGATGCCGGCGCGGTTGAGCTTTGTGGTGGTAGCGAACAACTGGTTTCGGCGTTGCGAAAGATCAACAGTTTCGCCGGCCGGCTGGTTTCACCGGTTAACCCGGCGCTGGCGCATCTGCTGGTCGTCCACCCCTTCAGCCGCACCCCGCTCTCCCGGATGTTCGACACCCACCCACCGATCGATACCCGCATCGACCGCCTCAAGGAGCATCTGGCCGAGTAGTTCGCTTACCCCCGAAGGGGTAGGGGCGCATCGCATGCGTCCGGGTGAACCACCAGCCGGCTTTGGCTTGTACATGCCTGTTTGATTGTCATCCTGAGCGAAGTCGAAGGATCTCGACCCTCGAGGCTTGACTTTACTTGGGGTGATCCGAGGCTCGAGATCCTTCGACTTCGCTCAGGATGACAGATGAACTAGTCAGTCCATGCCTGAACATCGAGGCGGTTCACCCGGACGCATTGCCATGCGCCCCTACCCCTGCGGAGGTCGACTTCGTCTAGCAGAACTTCCCCGAATCCCGCAGGTCCGTTGTACACTGTCCTGCAGACAGTGAACGCATATGAACCCGTCACAACGTGGTCGGCGGAGCCATTTCGTATTCAGGCGAAGTGTCCAGTTTGTTACCTCTCCTTCGGCGGAGTGGTACATCGGACGACAGAGGAGAGAATCCATGACCGGGAACGAGGAACAGCAGGAACGACAGCGCATCAGGCGTGAGGACTTGCAGGGTGCCTGGGCGATGGAAGCGTCTGAAGCGCTGGAAGGAACCAAAGGCAAGGAGCGTGAGGAAGCTCGCCGGGCGTTCGGCATTCCAGCGGCCGAAAGCATCCGCGATCGTACGATCACCCTCTTCAATCGCGGCCGGCGTTCCAACAACGGCACGATGTTTGGCGCCGAGTATCTGGAAGACATGCGCGATCTGGATAGTGAAGATGTCGTCTTCATTGGTGCGCCCTACGATGGCGGCACGACTTACCGCTCCGGAACCCGCTTCGGGCCGGACGCGATGCGCCGTATTTCCGGCGTCGCCAGCACCTACAACCCCAGCCGTGGTGTCAATCTTCCGGAATCGGTCACGATGGTTGATGCCGGCAACATCAACATTATCCCGGCGAACATCGAGAAGACGTTTGACCAGATCGCAAAGGGTGTTTCCTACGTCTACGAGCGCGGTGGCTTCCCGGTCGTTCTGGGTGGCGATCACGCCATCGGCTATCCCGATGTTCGCGGCATTGCGCCGTACATCGATGGCAACATTGGCATTATCCACTTCGACCGGCACTCTGACCTCTCCGAGATGTCGCTTGATGAGCGCATGCACGGCTCGCCGTTCTTCCATGCGACGAACATCCCGAACGCACCGCCGCAGAACCTGGTCCAGATCGGCATCGGTGGTTGGGCCGCCGGCACCGATGGATTCAAGAACGCACGCGACCGCAACGCTACCGTCATTACGATTGACGATGTTGACCGTTACGGGGTCGACAAAGTCATTGAGTACGCGCTCGAAGTCGCCTGGCGCAATGCCAAGGCAGTCTGGATCTCGTTCGACGTCGACTCGGTCGATCCGGCGTTTGCGCCCGGAACCGGCACGCCGGTACCTGGTGGATTGCTGCCTCGCGAAGTGTTGCGGATGATCCGCGCTTTCTCGCGTGAGGGACTGGTCGGCATGGAAGTCGTCGAGGTCGCCCCACCATACGACAACGCGGATATCACCGCGCTGCTTGGGGTGCATGCGATCCTCGAATGTTTGGGTCAACTCGTGGTCAATGGCCGGCTCGGGACCCGCCCGGAACTCCCGCCGCCGCCTTACGACCTCGCCAAGCCGGGCGTGCCGCAGGAGGATTTGCGATAGGGGCCGGCATGGCAGGCAGTTGAACCAGCACACTCAATCCTCCGCCGTGGCGGGGAGCGAGCGACAGCGTTCCATCGTGTGCCTGGATAATGCTTTTGACGATTGCCAGCCCAAGACCAACGCCTGCCTGATCGGTCCGGATGCGTTCGGTTCCGCGTTGAAACGGCTCGGCAAGCGTGGAGACCAGCTCCGGTTCGAGCCGGTCTCCGGTGTTTTCGACGGTGAGCATTACCCCACCGGGCCGCACACCAGTTGTGACTCGCACGCTTCCATGGCCGGTCAGGTTATGGACGATCGCATTATGCAGGAGATTCGTGGTCATCTGCAGGAGCAGCGCCTGTGATCCGGTGGTCAGGGCCATATCTCCTGAGGCATCGATGGTGACCCCATGTTTTTCCGCAAGCGGAACGAGCGTTTCCACAGCTTCATCCACAATGAGCGACAGGTCGACGGTTTCCCTGGCAAATGAACGCTGGTTGGTGCGGCTGAGCAGCAGCAGCGCTTCAGTTAGCTCAATCGCCCGTGTGTTGACGGCACGCAAACGTTCATCAAGCTCGCTGCTTTCGCGGTCCGGGTCGTTGCGTGCGACATCCAGTAGTGTCTTGGTGATTGCGAGCGGGGTGCGCAGTTCGTGTGATGCGTTGGCCGCAAAGCGCTGCTGTTCGGAAACATGCGCTTCAAGCCGGGAGAGCATGGCGTCGAAGCTGTCAGCAAGCTCACGAAACTCGTCGTTATGGCCTTCGAGTTCGATCCGGTGGGAGAGTGAGCCAGTCGCGGCCGTGCGTGTGGCGTCTGTGATGCGGGAGAGTGGCGCAAGGATGCGTCCCGAAAGAATCCAGCCTCCCACCAGGCCGAACACAAGCAGAAACCCGAGCAACATGATCGCTGCCGGAACGAACACGACAGGGCCAAAGTTGCTGGGATCGAAGACCCGGGCAAAGTCGGCAAGTTCCGGGATGCCCATCCGTGAGGGCCTGTTCCGCATCAGGAAGACCCAGACCGCCGCAAGGAGGACAACACCCGTGATGAACAGGAACCCGGCATAGCTGAGGGTCAGCTTGAGACGGACGCTTGGGCCAGGTTCTCTATGCATGCTCTCCTCCGGAGGGTGGCCCGGTATCAATTCGGTAGCCAACGCCGGGGACCGTCGCGATAAGCCATGGCTCGCCCAGCCGTTTGCGCAGGGCTGAAACCGTGATCCGCACCGCGTTGGTGAACGGATCGGCATGCTCATCCCAAGCCCGCTCCAGGAGTTCCTCGGCGCTGATCACACCACCTTCGGCGGCAACGAGCACTTCGAGCACTGCGAACTGTTTGCGGGTGAGCGCAATGTACCGGCCGTCCCGGTAGACCTCGCGTCGGAACGGGTCCAGCCGGAGCCCCGCAAGTTCACGGACCGGTGGCCGGACGTGTGCCCGCCGGCGATTGAGTGCCCTGAGTCGTAGCACCAGCTCTCGCAGTTCAAACGGTTTGGTGAGATAGTCATCGGCGCCGAGTTCGAATCCGGATACCTTGTCATCCAGACGGTCAGCTGCAGTGAGCATGAGAATCGGTGTGCCGCTGCCGGAGGCGATGATACTGCTGGCGATCTCGTCGCCGGATGGCCCAGGGATATCGCGGTCGAGGATGGCAATGTCGTAGGTATTGA
>CAZRNC010000092.1:0-9076 GCA_964601285.1 uncultured Thermomicrobiales bacterium
CCAGTTCGTCGAGCACGGCATAGAGTGAGCCGGGAATGTTCGAGTAGGCGGTGATACAGAGCGAGGTTTTGTCATCGCCGGTGGGAGTATGGTCGGTTTCGGTGAGTGCGACAAACCGGGTGACGTTGGCGTGGTTGTCCTCGATATTGCGAGCAAGAATTTCGCCGCCGTAGAGGTCGGCTGCCCGTGCCGGCGCGATGGCGGCCACGGTTGTGTCACCACCCTTGATCACTTCCTCGACCGAACCGGCAGTGCTGAGGGCAGCGGTTTCGTGCGCACCCGGTAGCACCCTGCTGGTGAAGCGGCGACACTGTCCCAACGCCTGCGGGTGGCTGTGGATGCGGGTGACCTTGGTGATATCGGTTCCCGGAATGCCAATCAGGCACTGATGGACCGGCACAACGACTTCTCGCGAAATCTGCAGCTTGGTCTCATGAATGAGCAGGTCGAGCGTCGTTGATACGGAGCCTTCGAGCGAGTTCTCGATCGGCAGGACGGCAGAATCGGCGACCGCCGATTCGACGGCAGAGACCAACGCCGGAAAGCTCGCAAACGGGATCAGTTCATCATCCGGCCCGGCGCACTGGAGCGCGGCCTCCTCGCTGAATGTTCCTGCTGGTCCCAGATAGGCAATGCGCATTCCGGCTAATCCCTTCCAAACGGTTGTATTCCTGGTTGGAGTATAGGTTGTCGCCGGCAGGATCGGCCAATATGGTCCCAACAGATTCGTACGGGCGCGATTCATCGCGCCCCAGTCCCATCAAGTTAGGCGAGTTTTACTGGGATGGGCTCCAAACTACAATTGTCATCTCGACCGGAGCGGAGAGATCTCGACACGGATTGCGTTGCAGTGATCGACATCGTCCGCCGAACGGGTTCTCCACGGCATCTACCTGGTCGGACGAGATCTCTCCGCTTCGGTCGAGATGACAGGTTGAGCCGCTCCTCCCTGTCGTAACTTGGTGGGATTGGGGCGCGATTCATCGCGCCCGTACGAGATGTCACGGTTCTCTGGTTACACCTACGGACAATGACTTCCGAATTCGCGGTAGCCGCGGACCGGCAGGGTGTGTAGCTCGCGGCAAACCTCGATCAGCCGGGACTTGCTGTGGTCGAAGAGGATGCGGCCCTTGTCTTCGGAAGCTGTCATCGGGTTGCCGTGGACGCCGTGTTCGCGCTCCTTGCGGCGTTCCGGGAAGTTGGCGAACTTCTGGGTTGACTGGCTTAGTCCCGGGCGTTCGGGGTCGGCGACCATCCGCGAACGGTCGATTACTTCCGGCCGCAGGTAGAGCTGGAGCGAGGTTTCCCATTCCCCGCCATGGCCGATAAAGCCGAAATCGGTTTCTGCTTCATCTTCGAGGATCGATTGCGACATGTCCCAGTAGGTAATCGCCAGCACCCAGATATCCTCTTCGGCCAGTTTGGTGCTGATGACCTGGTTGATCGCCCGGTTGCCGCCATGACCGTTCAGCAGGATGATCCGTTTGAAACCGTTGGCGTGAATCGAGCGACAGACGTCGGAGACATAGGCGATGTAGGTCTCGACGCTCAAGGTGATCGTGCCGACCTCGCCCATGTTGTAGTGCGTCAGGCCGATCCAGAGCGGCGGCGCGACGATGACCGGGAAGTCGTCAATGGCCAGCGCGGTCTCGACGGCCAGCGCCTGGGTGTGGCTGATGTCCACGTCCATCGGGCAGTGCGGGCCGTGCTGCTCGACCGAGCCAGAGGGGATGATGACGACCGGGTCATGCTCAAGCGCCTCGAGCAGCTCATGCCGCCACATCTCGTGCCAATGTGGCGTCTTGCTGCCTGCTGCTCGTTGTCCCCGTCCAAAGACCGATACATCGCTGACCATGGTGTTGTCTCCTCCACTGTTCCGGTTTCCGAGAGTCCGGCCGTATTTTCGTAGGGGCGACTTGCATTCGCCCAACTTGACGCAGTGGGTGTTTCACCGGGCGAATGCAAGTCGCCCCTACGCAGGTTGGGCCTGGTTGCCCTTGGCAAAAACCCTAAATCGCATACCCCAAAATCTCCCGGAGCCGGCGGCCGATGGTTTCGGGGTCGTTGGGCTGGAGGACGAGCGGGCTGATGCCGATTGCCCGCTGGTCGATGAAGCCCTGGTTGACGCCGATGGATGGCTCACCCTCGATCAACCCGTTGATGATCTCCTCAACCGGGCGTTCAATGATCGTCTCGTCGAACCCGATAACCAGCCGCGGTGCGGAGCCTGCTGGATCATTCGCCCCGTGCAGGACGACATTCACTCCCGGCAGGTTCTCGATCTGGCCAGACAGGTCATGCAGCAGATCCAGCCAGCGTTGGTGCTCGGCGGCATGGTCCCGGTTGACGTACGCCTCTAGCGCAACCATCAGGCCGACGATCTCTTCCTTGCCAACCTTGAGCGGTCGTCCGAGTCCGTGATGCGGCGGACCAGGCAGCGAACCAGATTCCAGATAGCGGCTGCGCCAGGTCCAGGTCGCCGGCAGGACGTCCATATCCTGGTGCTGGAGTGCGACCGACTCGATCAGGTCTCCCCGGCCGGCGAGGATGCCGGATGCTTGCGGTCCACCAATCGCCTTGCCGCCACTGAAGCAGACCAGATCAGCACCCTCGTCGATGAACCGTCGCAGATTGCCGACTGGCGGCAGTGCGGCGGCAGCATCGACGATGACTGGCAGGTTGTTGCGATGGGCGACCTCGACGACCTCTGGCAAATTGACTGCGCCGGGGGTGTTGCCAACCGAGTAGAAAATGGCAACGGTGGTTTCGTTGATGGCGGTTTCAATCTGCCAGGGCCAGGTGCAGCCCTGGCCCGGATAGCCCACATAGCCAACCTCGACGAGTTTCGCACCGGAGAGCCGCAATGCGTGGGAGTAAGCGGTGACATGCTCGCGCTGGATGATGATCTCGTTGGGCATACCGCTGGTGTCAGGCAGCCGGTCCATCTTGGCGACGTCATACCCGGCGATGCATGCTGCTGCGCTGAGGGCCAGACCTCCGGCTGCGCCAGATGTGACGTAGCCGGCTTCAGCACCGGTGACATCAGCGATGAGCTTGCCGGCAGCTTCCTGGATGTCCTCGATGCGGACACAGGCTTGGGCAGCCTCGCTCATTGCCGCTCGTACTTCGGGCGAGAGAATCCCGCCGCTGAGCCGGGTCATCGGGCCGGCAGCATTGATGACCGTTCTCACGCCGAAGCGTTCGTAGATTGAGGTCACGTTGCTGGTTCCTCCCGGTCGAACTCGCGGATAAAACGTGACATGGCTGGTTTGCCCATCCTGGCGGCAATCCAGGCATCGATTGCGTCGTTGTCGGTTCCGCCAAGGTTCGCCAGTTGGTACGTCTCTACCGGTCCGCCGAATGCTTCAATCAGATCGGCGGGCGGGTCTTCTCCGACGCTCAACAGTGTGGTGCCGGTGAACTGTGGCGCGTGGTGGATCGGGTCGAGGTAGCTGAGTGAAGCCCCGACAGCTTCCGCGTTGTCCGGGAACGTTCGTAGGTACTCATTGATCTCTTCGAGCGGATAGGCTTCGGTCCTTGCACAACGTTCCAGCGTCTGGTTGAACGTCAGGCCGCCCGCGATCAGCGCGGTGAATCCGGGTCGCCGGGCCGCAACGAGTACAGCCAGATCGTCGCCCCAGACTGCTACCCGGTTCGGGTCGATCTCCGGGCGGGAGAGCAGGAACTCTGCGCCCCGGATGCAATCAGCTGCAACGTCGCGGTAGATGTAGTTCTCCGGGTCGTCGATCCTCTCGGTGAGCTGGCCGGGGAACTCAGCCGCCCATGGCTCATCGGCCAGCCGTTGTCCGCGGTGGATGATCTGGAGCGTGATGTAGCGTTTGCGGTCGTTGTAGTAGGGGATCGCCTTGACGCTGCCGTAGGAGGGTGTCAGGAGCAGGGCAGGATGCGGCCCGTCGCCTCTCGGCACCGTGAAGTAGCCGAAAATCCTGTACGGTCCGGGGCTGGTGATCCGCAGTTCGTAAACATCGCAATGCTCGTTGGAGCGCAGCGGGACATGGGTAAGTTCCGGCGCCGGGTCGGTGACTGCAAGCCGCTGGTCGACCTCTTCCCAGTACTGGTCGAAATCTGCTGGTCTGTTGCTCATCGCGTCCTCCTACCCTTCGGTGCTATCAGCCCGGAGCGCGCCGGCAGCAGGTTTCAAATGTTCGCCAAGAAACTCCTGGACCCGCGGCATGACGAAGGCGATGCCGGCATCGTGGGCGGCGTGTGGTGTCGCGATCATCTCGACCGGGCAGGTCATCGCCTTCTCAACGTCGAAGCCGGTCTCCGGCGGAACGACGTCATCTTCCAGACCGATATAGACCAGCATCGGGCAGGTGATATCGGCGGCAAAGTTGATGCCGTCGAAGTAGTTGAGGGTGTTCCGTACCTGCTCGCGAGATTCCGGATGCATCCGCAGGTAGTCGTTGATCTCCTCGTACGGATAGGAGTGGGTCAGATCGAGGCAATCCATGAATCCGCAGAGGTAGGGTGCGCCGGCCGCTCCGACCCGGACGACATCCTTGCGCAGTGCTGCCGTCGTGATCGTCAGCGCACCGCCCTGACTGCTGCCGTGGACGCCGATCCGTTCCGGGTCAACTTCCGGACGGGAGAGCGCGAAATCGACTGCCCTGGCTGCGTCGACATAAAAACCCCGATAGGCATAGGTGTTGCGATCAAGGATGTTGTGGGTCAGCAGGTTCGGATAGCCCGGATTGAATTGGTTGTGTGAGCGCAACTTGCCTCGCGGGGCGACACCAATGGCAGCGTAGCCGAGTTTCGCCCAGGATTTCGGCAGGGTTGGTTCCGAGACATAGCCCGGCACCAGCAGCAGGGCCGGATAGGGCGGCTCAATATACGACTCCTTCGGCCGGCAGTACCAGCCGGCAATCCGGACGTTGTCGAGGCTGTCGTACCAGATCTCGTAGACATCCACCTCGTCGGTCGAACGCATCGGAACGTGCTTCATTTCCGGGTTGAGCGGGATAGCGTCGACCGTTGCCATGATCTCTGACCAGAACTGGTCGAAATCATCCGGCCGGACGACGCTCGTCTGATGCTCCCGCGGGTCAGCTCGCTTTACGGTCACCTGTTGCTCCCGTCTATTTTGAGAGGTTTCGTCGTTAAAACATGTCATTCTGAGTAGTTCGACCAGCGTATCGTGTCATGCGAGAGTTTGGTTTGCCCCCGTCGGGGGGGTCTTGCATACGCCCCATTTGCATCAAGTTAAGCCAATTCCAACGAAGAGAGCACCGGTTCAATTTGTCATCTCGACCGAAGCGGAGAGATCTCGTCACGGATTGTGTTGCAGTGATCGACATCGTCCGCCGAACGAGATCTCCACGGCATCAAGCTGGTTGGACGAGATCTCTCCGCTTCGGTCGAGATGACAAATGCAGATTGGAGCCCGCTCCAGTGAATCTCGCCTAACATAATGCGAATGGGGCGTCTTGCACACGCCCGTTTTCATACCTCGGGGGTCAGACGGGCGTATGCAAGACGCCCCTACGGAAACGAACCCAAATGCTCCGATGCCAACCTCCAGGTTGTTAAAAAATCAACGCGCCCAGTGCCGTCAGCTACCGATCACGTGACCGGGGATGGCGCCGGTCGGGGTGCCGGCGTTGATGACCAGCTCGCCGTTGACGTAGACCTGATCGAATCCAACCGGCTCCAGACGTGGCTCTTCCCAGGTTGAACGGTCACCAACGGTCTCCGGGTCGAAGATGACGACATCTGCCGGCGCGCCCTCGCGCAGGAATCCACGGTCCTTGATCCGGAAGCGTTCGGCCGGGAAACCGCTCATCTTGTAGACGGCCTCTTCGAGCGAGACTGCACCCAGCTCACGCTGTCCGAGGCGCAACGCACGGGCGAAGCAGCCGTAGCCGCGCGGATGGGCGTGCGGACCGTGGTAGATGCCGTCACTGGCGACCATCATCTTTGGATGACTGAATGTCCGGGCGACCATCGAGTTGATCTCTTCGTCGGTTCCGCCGCGCCGGTAGACCATCAGACCCTGCGGGTACTCCTCATCGAAGACCTTCATCAGGAAATCGGTGATTGGCATGTCTTCCTGGTCGGCGGCGTCCTGAACGGTCATGCCGGTCCAACGGCCGGTTCCGGTGTTGGCGAAGACCCCCCAGTGGCCGCGTTCGCGGTCGAGCGCCATCCGCCGGTCAAGCGCAGCGTGAATCTGGGCACGGGATTCCGGGTCGGCCAGCCGGGCGACGACAGCCTTTGGGCCGCCGGCCTGCAACGGAATTGGCAGCATGTTCAGCAGATGGGTGCAGCCGGCCGGATACATGTAGGACTCGAACGTCAGGTCGCAGCGGCTGTCGGCTTCCTCGAGCAGCCCTTCGGTCAGGTCGTCAACATACTCGTGCGAAATGTGCACCGGGATGCCGGACTCCTCGCCGATGACCATCGTCTCGCGCCAGGCGGCCTCGCGGCCGATCTCGTTGTTGCGGATGTGGGCGGTATAGATGCCGTCGTACTCGCCGGCAACCTTGCTCAGTTCGACCAGTTCACGGGTGTCGGCAAAGGCGCTGGGCTGATAATCAAGCCCCAGGCAGAGGCAGGTCGCGCCGGCCTCCATCCACTGGCGGGTGATGCCGCGCATGACCTCGAGCTCGTCCTCAGTGGCCGGCCGGGCATCCCAACCCATCGCAGCCAGACGGACAGCAGTGTGTGGAACCTGTGGCAGGACGTTGGCCGGGGTGTTGCCCCGGAAGAGATCGAGGAAGGATTGTGGCGTTGGCCAGTTGGCTTCGAGTTTCAGCGGGCCATAGATCGCCGTGGTGGCGTCCCAGAGGTCGAGCGCCTGTTCAGGAGTCAATGGCGCCCAGCCAAAGCCATCTGGCGTGAGTAGCTGGGTGGTCACGCCCTGGAGCAAACTGGCGTAGCGATGCTCACCGCCAAGCAGTTCGATTTCCGAGTGGATATGCACGTCGATAAATCCCGGTGTGACCGCCTTGCCGGTGGCGTCGACCTCACTGGCGGCTGAAGCGTCCGAGAGGTTGCCGATTGCCGCAACCTTGCCGTCGCGTATGCCGACATCTGCGATCGTGCCTTTGGCGTTTTTCGACCCGTCGATGACCAGGCCGTTGCGAATCAGGACATCAAACTCCATGGAAGTGGCCCCCTGCCTTATTTCCTGCAATCCCCTTGCCGAAGTGGTGGCATTGTAGGGGGCATGGTGCTGCCAGACAATCCCCGCAGGAATCCGCGTGCTGGCGGTGTAAAATAGGGGGATGATGTACGTAGCTGGTCAGGACAACGCAATAGAGGGTGTCTCGTTCACCAAACTGCCGGCTAACCCGGTGGAAATCGTTGAACACGGTTAGCTGCCTCAACGTTTTGCCTTGCATGTCGCATTCATTCGATTCATGAGGAGTTTCTGTCATGTCAACGATGTTTGACCGTCTTGCCGAACTTGACCGGCGTTTTGAAGAATTAACCCAGCAGATGGCCGATCCGGCGGTGGCAACCGACCCGACCCGGCTGATGGCCATCGGCAGCGAACGCAGCGATCTTGAAGAGGTTGTCGAAGCCTACCGCAGCATGCGGTCGCTCGAAGCCCAGCTGCAGGAGGCTGAAGCGCTGCTTGCTGCGGAATCGGACCCGGAAATGGTTTCGATGATCCGCGAAGAAATCAACGAACTCCACGACCAGCGAGAGCCACTGATGGCCCGGCTGCGAGTGCTGCTGGTGCCGAAGGACCCGAACGACGAGAAGAATGTCATCGTCGAGATCCGGGCCGGCGCCGGCGGTGATGAAGCCGGACTATTCGCTGCCGAGTTGGTACGCATGTACATCCGCTACGCCGAATCCAAGGGTTGGAAAGTTGAAGTGCTCAACACCAACGAGACCGGCGTTGGCGGCATCAAGGAAGCAGTATTCGAGGTTCGTGGACGGGGAGCCTACAGCTTCCTGCGCTTCGAGAGTGGTGTCCATCGTGTCCAGCGTGTGCCGGTAACAGAATCCGGTGGACGGATTCACACGTCAACCGCAACGGTTGCTGTGCTGCCGGAGGCAGAGGATGTCCAGCTCAACATCGCCGAGAACGAAATCCGGGTGGACGTCTATCGCTCGTCCGGTCACGGCGGTCAGAGTGTCAACACAACCGACTCGGCGGTGCGGATCACCCACCTGCCGACCGGCCTGGTTGTCACCTGTCAGGATGGCAAGTCACAGCTGAAGAACCGCGAAAAGGCGATGTCGGTGCTGCGGGCGCGGCTCTACGATCTGGAGCAGCAGCGTCTGGATGCTGAACGCGGTGGAGATCGTCGTTCCCAGATCGGCACCGGCGACCGTTCCGAGAAGATCCGCACCTACAACTTCCCGCAAGATCGGGTGACCGACCACCGTCTCAAGGTGAGCTTCAGCAACATCCCCGGCATCATGGATGGCTCGATCGAGCCGTTCATCTCCGAGTTGCGTTCGCTGGAAGAAGCCAATCGCCTGGAAAGTGCCGGGATTGCCTGACCAGTCGTGGACCGTCGGTGCTGCCCGTCGTGCAGCTGCGGACAGGTTAGCTG
The DNA here is from genome assembly GCA_964601285.1 of uncultured Thermomicrobiales bacterium. Lineage (GTDB taxonomy): Bacteria > Chloroflexota > Chloroflexia > Thermomicrobiales > CFX8 > CAYWXR01. Next base: position 8,538 of record CAZRNC010000092.1, read on the forward strand.
AGGTTAGCGAGACCCCGGATCTGGATAGCGAACTGCTGATTCGCGAGGTGCTGTCGGTCGACCGCACCGGGCTGTACCTGCGTGAACGCGACCCGCTGGAACCCGCGGATCAGCAAACGTTTGAAGACCTCGTCTCCCGGCGGCTGGCCGGCGAGCCGGTTGCCTACATCCTCGGACGCAAGGCATTCCGGACGATTGAGCTTGTCGTCGACCGCCGGGTGCTGGTTCCCCGTCCGGAGACCGAACAGTTGGTGGGGTCCGCGCTCGATTGGATCCAGAGTCGGCCCGGTCCCCTACGTGTCGTCGATGTCGGGACCGGCTCCGGTGCGATCGCCCTCGCGCTGGCGGCAGAATTGCCGGATCGGGGCGATGTCGAGATCGTCGCAGCCGATGTGTCACCGGATGCGCTGGATGTTGCCAGGTTGAACCGGGAGCGGCTGGGACTCGATGATCGGGTCACGTTCGTTGAGTCGCACCTGCTGGATGATGTTGAAGGCCGCTTCGACTTGATCCTGGCGAACCTGCCATACCTGCGGCCG
>CAZRNC010000093.1:0-9030 GCA_964601285.1 uncultured Thermomicrobiales bacterium
TGTCCGGATGACAGATGAGGTAGTCTGCTCTGGCTCGAACATTGCAGCATTGCACGCGGACGCATGCCATCACCAGTACCAACTAGTTCAGAATCATCGAACGTACGCGGGGAAAAGCAGTGTTTAGATTGTCATCCTGAGCGAAGCCGAAGGATCTCATTCCATGCAATTTGGTGATACCTCGAACGTTTCATGGAAAGAGATCCTTCGGCTTCGCTCAGGATGACAGACAAACTGGTCTGCTTCGGCCTGAACATCGCAGCGTTGCACGCGGATGCATTGCCATGCGCCCCTACCCCTGCGGGGGAGCGCGACCGTTGCCACATGTCGCCCGAGGCAAATGACCCGTACTCAGGGCTACAAACGAGAAAGGGCCGGCACAATAGCGCCGGCCCTTTCTCGTTTTCGAGTGATGAACGCCTAGCCCACCAGCATCCGCATCGGGTTTTCGAGCAGAGCCTTGAATTCGGCGAGGTAGTTGGCGGCTTCGGCGCCGTCGGTGATGCGGTGGTCGGCCGAGATCGTCACGTTCATGATCGATTGCGGCTCGAACTCCTCGGTTTCGGCGTTCCAGACTGGTTGCACCTGCGAGGTGCCGATGGCCAGAATGGCTGCCTGGGGTGGGTTGATGATCGCGATGAAGCTTTCGATCGTGCCGAACATCCCCAGGTTGCTGATGGTGAAGGTGCCGCCAGCGTATTCATCCGGCTTTAGCCCACCATCGCGAGCGCGTGCGCCGAGATCCTTGGTCATCCGGGCGATTTCACCCAGTGGCTTGATGTCCGCCGACGGGACGAACGGGCTGATCAGGCCACCTTCGATCGCGACGGCGATGTTGATGTCGATGTTCTCGTGGTATTCGATCTTGCCATCGACATAGCTGGCGTTCAGCACCGGGAACTTCTTCAGCGCCACGGCAGCTGCCTTGATGATCAGATCGTTGACCGAGACCTTGCCGGCGTCGTCCATGTTGGCGTTGATCTGCTTGCGCAGCGCCAGCGACGGATCCATGTTCACCGGAATAGTGACGTAGAAATGCGGAATTTCGGCGAACGACTGGGACATACGCCGGGCGATAGTCTGGCGTATGCGCGGCAGTTCCTGCACATCGCCGCCCTGGGTCGGGATCGGTTCGCGAGCTGCTGGTGCTGCCGGCGGGGCTTCGGTTGCCGGTGCCTCTTCGGTGCGAGCAGCTGGCTTGGCGACCTCTCCGGAGACCATGCCTTCGATGTCGCGCTTGACGATCCGGCCAAGCGGACCGCTGCCTGCGACCTGGGAAAGATCGATGTCGTGCTCGCCGGCCAGCCGGCGGACCAGCGGAGAGGCTCGCAGCCGCTCACCCGGTGCGCGATCGACGGCAGCCGGTGCTTCTTCGACGACGGTATCCACCTGCTCGTCTTCGGCAGCTTCCGGCTCGGCTTCTGTTTCTGTTTCGGCAGGCTTGGAGCCATTGCTGGAAGGCGCAGCCTCGGCCGGTTCGTCGACCTCGATCTCTTCGCCCTCTTCGCCGATGATGGCGATTGCTTCGCCAACCGGGACGGTTTGTCCCTCGGTGATCAGCGTTTTGTGGAGGACACCGCTATCGAACGCTTCGATTTCGATGTTGACCTTGTCGGTTTCGATTTCGGCGATCGGTTCGCCGCGCTCGACCTGGTCACCCTCTTGCTTCAACCAGCGCAACAGGGTTCCAGCGTCCATGTCGTAGCCCATCTGGGGCATGACCACAGTTTTTGCCATATGAACAAGCCTCCTTGGCTACGATCATGTTCTGATCTTGTTCCGGCATCATTGACCGGGATTCCCGGACGATGCAGCGCATCGCCCCTACAAGGAATAGTGACGTTATTCTACGCCAGCGCCTTCTTGACCGCTGCGACAACTTCATCCTTTCCGGGGATGACGAGTCGCTCGAGGTTCTTGGCATAGGGCATCGGCACCTCAAGGCTGCCGACGCGCCCAATCGGGGCATCGAGATAGTCGAACGCCTGTTCCTGGACGGCTGCAGAAATCTCTGCTCCCAGTCCCATCGTGCGCCATGACTCTTCAACGATAACCAGCCGGTTGGTCTTCTTGACTGATTCAGCAACGAAGGCGGTATCCAGCGGGCGGAGGACACGCATGTCGACCACTTCGCAGGAGATGCCCTCTTCGGCCAGCTCTTCGGCTGCGCCCATTGCCAGGATTGCGCCACGCGACCAGGAAGCGATGGTGATGTCGGTTCCTTCACGGAGCAGACCAGCACCTTCCAATGGAAGGACGTAATCACCATCCGGAACCGGGCCACGGTTGCGATAGATCAGCGAATGCTCGATGAACATGACCGGGTCGGAACCACGAATGGCGGCTTTCATGAAGCCCTTGGCGTCCATCGGTGTCGACGGCATGACGACTCGCAGGCCGGGAATGTGGGCATACCAGCCCTCGAAGGTCTGGGAGTGGGTCGCGCCAAGCTGTCCCCAGCCGGATGCGGTGCGGATGACCAGCGGGCAGTTGAACTGGCCGCCGAACATGTAGTTGATCTTCGCGGCGTGGTTGACGATCTGGTCGATGGCAAGCAGCGAGAAGTTGATCGTCATCAACTCAACCACCGGGCGCAGCCCGCCCATCGCTGCACCAACGGCCGCGCCAACCATGCCGAGTTCAGCAATCGGCGTATCGATCACCCGATCGCGGCCCCATTTTTCCTGGAAGCCACGGGTGACGACATAGGAGCCGCCATAGGCGCCGATGTCTTCGCCCATCAGGAAGACGTTCTCGTCGCGTTCCATTTCCTCTTCGAGCGCCTCGCGCAGGGCGTCGCGATAGGTGATCTCGCGCAGTCCTTCGGCGTTGCGTTGCGGGCCGGAACGCGCGAGCTCTTCCATATACTTGAGATCTTCGGCGGTGCTAGCCACGTCGTGCCTCCAGCTCCGGGTCGTAGACAGTGTCAGTTGAAGCAAAGATATGGTCGTGCAGGGTTGAAGGATCGGGGAAGTCGCTTTCGTCTGCGAACGTGACCGCCTCTTCGACCACGGCCTCAACCGCTTCGTGGATCTGATCAAAATCGGCCGGACGGGCCAGTTCCTGCTCTACCAGCTGATCGCGGAAGAGTGTAATCGGGTCCCGGTGGCGGAACTCATCGACCTCTTCCTTATCGCGATAGGCTTCCGGGTCGGCCATGGAGTGACCACGGAAGCGATAGGTCATCGCCTCCAGGAAGTAGGGGCCTTCGCCGGACTTGCAGTGCTCGACAGCCCGCTGCATCGCCTCATACATGGCGATGACATCCTGGCCATCGACAATCTCGGCCTTCATGTCGTAGGCCTTGGCCTTGGTCGACATCTGGGGCACGGCGGAGACATATTCAACGGCGGTGCCCATGCCGTAGAGGTTGTTTTCACAAAGGAAGACAACCGGCAGCTTCCAGACTGCGGCCATGTTCATGGCTTCGTGGAATGCGCCGGCGTTGGTTGACCCATCACCGAAAATAGCGACGGCAACGGCGTCCTGTTTCTGGTATTTGAGCGCCAGTCCAATACCGGTAGCAATTGGCAGGTGTCCACCAACGATGGCATAGCCGCCCCAGAAGTTGCGTTCCGGGTGGACCAGGTGCATCGAACCGCCACGGCCATGCGTGGTGCCGGTTTCCTTACCGAACAGCTCGGCCATGGCCTTTTTGGGATCGGCACCAATGGCCAGTGCATAGCCATGGTCGCGGTAGTGGGTGACCAGGTGATCGCGTTCGGTCATCGCATGGATGGCGCCGACGGCGATCGCTTCCTCACCGATGTAAAGATGCAAAAAACCGCCGATTTTGCCATAGGCATACTGCTCGGCGGAGCGCTCTTCGAACCTTCGGATAAGGTACATCTGTCGATACAGCTCGAGAAGCTCATCCTGCTCCATCGAGCGCATGGTGTCTACGATGTCTGTGGCTGGAGAAGCCATACGCGCCCCTTCTAACAGCATCAAGCCGGGCACTGAGCAAGTGACCGAACGTGGGTCCGGAACGCCGGACCAGTGTCTGCATCCAACCGGTGGCGTTGGAATCCACCGGAATTATCTCATGATGCGGTGCGATCGATAATGGACGGTTATCCCCCACGTCAACCATCACCACCACACCAACCCGAATTGTACGCCATACCTGCCATCCGGTCTATGGCCTATCCGGATTGGATGGTTCTGGATGGGTTGGGGAGGTAGGGTCGCCAATCTCTGCTCTTTCAGAAGCAACTCTATTAATTATTGACCTGGACAGTGCTGTCGCGACCAGCGTGCCGTTGGACAATCTGGACACCAGGTAGCATAATCGAGAATAGATATACTATTGAAGGGACATAGTGATGGCAGAGCAGGTTGATGTTGATATTATTGTTGACCACACTATTTTAAGTATGGCGCACCGTCAGGCGACGCAGGCTCCACTTTCGGAGATAGCGGGAATGCTTCAGGAAGTGTTGACCAGGCGGCTGACCGCGTACATGTGTGGCGTCAAAGACGGTAAGACGATTCTCAGATGGTCGTCAGGTGAGGTCACTGAGATCAGGCAGCATGAGACCGAACAGAAGCTTCGGGCCGCCTATGAGATTGCCCAACTGCTGTTGCAGTTTGACTCACCTTCTACCGTGCGTGCCTGGTTCATCGGCATGAACCCGGAACTCGATGATTTGGCGCCGGCAGAAGTGATCCGGGCAGGCCGGCTAAAGGACGCGATGGGTGCAGCCCGAGCGTTCATTGCTCACGGTTAGTCCGTGCTGAGAGTAGTTGAGCCACCGAGAACTTCGGTTTATCGAGTCTCAAGAAGTATTGACCCTTTCACAGTAACGCCATGGGAGTATGTTGCCCAGCGTGCCGGTGAGGCAGGCGGGAGATTCGACGACCCTCGAGTTGCAGAAGGGTCACCATATCTCGACTGTTACCGTGTCATCTACTGTGCAACTCATCGATCAGGAGCCTTTGGCGAAACGATCGCACACATGCGACATAGCCTCGGTTTCCTCGCCGCACTCCAGGATGAAGTCGATGAATCAGAGGAAGATCCAAATCTGGTGCTGGAAGGTTTGGTAGATAGTGGTGCGTCTACCCAAGGAGTAGTCACATCCGACTGGCAACAACAGCGCCGCATTGGACGCTCGTTGCTCGAGCCGGACCTCAAGTTCGTGGACATCACGGCGGGAGAAACGTTGCAGTACCTGCGGCGAGTGCTCGCAACAGCTGCGCTGAAGTCAGGCGTATCTGATGTTGACATGAGTGCAGTCTCAGGTTCACTTCGGCAGTTCACCCAGGAGTGTTCAAGGTACATCTTCGATCAGACTGATGACCAAGGTGCTCCGCTGTATGCCGGTATCCGGTATGTGTCCAGGCTGAATCCGAACTGGGAATGCTGGGCGATCTTCGATTCGCGCTTTCGCCATCAACCCTATCCGGCAGAGTCGGTGTACCCAAACGATCCGGGCTTGGTTGAGGCTGCGCGCTTGTTCAACCTGTCCATCGAAGGGCAGCGGCGAGGCGAATACATCCGGCCGTAGCTCCCCTAAACAACAATTCATCCTCACGTTAATCCCGGCTGCATGGATTCTGGTCAATGTTACTCACTAGATTGGCGATGACCCGGATGTTGACCAGCGTCAGTGGGGTGAAAATCCTCGGAACTCAACCCATGTCGTTACGTGGCTGAAACTGACAGGGTTCTTTCCCCTGCGTCAATTGTCACCGATTTGTCTGCCGAACACGCCAGCTGATCCATAGCCCATCCAGAATGGAAGGGCTGGAGATTGAGAAGAATAGGCAAGTTCAGTAGAATTGTTGGTGGGGCAGACGGGATTCGAACCCGCAAGACCGAGCTCCCGAGTTACAAAGTAGGGTCGGTCTACCCGATTGGCAATCGGGCGTGTACGCCAATTCCACCACTGCCCCGTATTCTGGGCCGAGATTGTGACGTGCCAGTAAGGTTAGGCAACGCTGGTACGTCACAATCTCGGCCTGTTTTATGTCTTCGGTCTTGCGCATTCCGCTTCAAGCGGAATGCGCATTTTGTGTCTTTCGGCCCCTTTCGTTTATTTTCCGGCAGTATACTTCGTTGCAGACGAGGGTGCAAGTCAATGACTTGATCCTTGACGAAAATCAAAGTCAGTAAACGTCCCGATTCGCAACGTTTTTAGGTTGTCCGTACTATAGTGAGAAGGGTACACTCTTTTGCAGACGTATAGTTACGTCAGTAACAACGTCACGTTTTAGTCAGAGGAGGAAGCGTGAGCAGAGCGACTCGGAGTCCGAACTATCCGGCGTTAAGCCTTCCTGAAGCAGTTGAGCGAGTTACGGTAATCTGGGAAAAGGAGCACCAACATCCAGCTGACCGGGAAGTGATTGCCCAAGACTTGGGGTACGGAGGCATCAACGGAGCATCTAACAAGGTCATCTCTTCGCTCCTTAAGTACAGGCTTCTGGAAACAGTCGATGGGCAGTTGAAGGTGAGCGATGTTGCTAGGGACTTGATACTTCACCGCCTAGGTGACTCGGAATATGATGCGGCCCTAATGCAAGCTGCGCTGGAGCCAGCATTGTTTAGAGAGCTTAGAGACGACTATGGCGCAGTCCTTCCAAGTGACCATAATCTTAGAGCGTCATTGGTTAAGAAGGGGTTTAATCCGCGGGCGCTCGACGCAGTGATTCGCGCCTATCGAGAGACATTTGAGTTTGTGGCAAAGCAGGCACAACCAGCGAGTGATTCGACTGGTCATGGCGGAGAACTGCAACATGACGAGAGTGCTGACGCGGTAGGTCGGCAGGAGAAGGAAGAAACCAGATCGGGAAGTATCGTTCGGCAAGAGCGACGTAGTGACACCAGGGAGTTGGTTTTTCAGCTTACTCCAGAGTGTGAGTCGAGAACCGTCTTCTTCGGGGACGCCACGCAGGGAGCAATTGATGTCTTGATTGACCTTCTTAGAATCAGTAAACAGGCATTCCCTCTTGATGATGAGCAATTGAAGAGCTAGGGGCATCCTCAATATACATCGATGACTTCTTTGGGTTTCTCATCTCGGCACGCACAATGACCGAGGATTCCTAGGGGGGTGCCTAGGTCCACGGACATGGTACTTGTGCGGAGCGACACAGTCCCGACCTACTTCAACACCCCGTCATCCCGAGACTCCCGGGTCCGCGGATCGAGCGCATCCCTCAACGCGTCACCAACCAACGTGCACGACAACACCGTGAAAAACAAAATAACACCCGGCGGGACGGCCATCCACCAGGCGCGGGTGATGAGGCGTTGGCCGTCGCGGAGCATGTTGCCCCAGGAGGGGAGTTCGGGGTTGATGCTGGCTCCGAGGAACGAGAGCGATGCCTCGGCGAGGATCGAGTAGGCGGCGATGAAGGTGGCCTGGACGATGAGGGGCGAGATGGCGTTGGCCAGGATGTAGCGCCAGAGGATGGTCCGGTTGCTGACGCCGATGCTGCGGGCGCTTTCAACGTAGGGCAGTTCGCTGATGACCAGCGTCATGCTGCGGACCAGCCGGGCGACGACCGGGATGTAGACCAGCGTCAGCGCCAGGACGACGCTGCTGAGCCGCGCGCCAAGCCCGACGACGACGGCAATCGCCAGCAGGATGCCCGGGAAAGCCATGAAGGCATCCATCAGCCGCATGATCAGCCCATCCAGCCGGCGGAAGTAGCCGGCCAACAGTCCGAGCAGTGCGCCGATGGTTGCACTACAAAAGGTGACAATGAGCCCGACCAGCAGGGAGATACGGCCGCCGTGGATGATTCTGCTGAGGATATCTCGTCCCAGGTCGTCAGTTCCCAGCCAGTAGTCTGCAGATGGCGGTTGGAGCCGGTCGACCGGGTTGATCAGGGTTGGGTGGTGCGGAGCGATCCACGGAGCGCTGATTGCCGCAACCGCGACAAGCAGCAGGAACGAGAGGCCGATCAACGCTGCCGGGTTGCGGAGCAGCAGCCGATACCACGGCATGCGCCGGTCCGAGCCGCTATCGGCCCGCCAGCCTTCGACCCTGCGGCGAAGTCCGGTTTGCCCGGCGACGCCGGCGCTACCTGCCGACATGTTTCACCCTCGGATCCAGCGCGACGTAGAGAATATCCACCAGCAGACTGGTCAACATATAGAAGATAGCAATGGTCATGACGACGCCCTGGATGACCGGAAAATCGCGCCGGGCGATGCTGTTGACGACGAGTTGACCCATGCCCGGCAGGCTGAAGACCGTTTCGACGACGACCGCACCACCCAACAAATCGCCAAGGGTATAGCCGAAGACGGTGATTGCCGGGAGCAGGGCGTTGCGTAGCGCATGGCCGATTGCGACCCGTCGCGGCGGCAGGCCCTTGGCGACGGCGGTGCGGATGTAATCCTCATGCAGCACATCGAGCATCGTCGAGCGCACCAGCCGGGCTGGCAATCCGGCCACCGAGAGGCCGACCGCCATCGCCGGCAGGATCATCGACTTGAAGTGTCGCACCGGGTCGTCGGTTAGTGCGGCATAGCCTCCCGATGGGAGCCATTTCAGCCGCACGGCAAAGAGCAGAATCAGCAGGATGCCGAGGAAGAAGCCGGCGATGGCGGTGCCGCTCATGGCGAAAAGCATCAGGGCGCGGTCGATAAACGTGTTGCGGTTCATTGCGGCGATGACGCCGGCCGGCACGCCGATAGTCACGGCGATAATCAGCGCATAGAGCGTCAGTTGCAGAGTCGGAACCAGCCGGTCGAGGATCGCTTCGGAGACGGGTCTGTTCAGGAAGATAGATTGGCCAAGATCGAAGCGGAGCACATCGAGCAGCCAGCGGGGATAGCGTTGGTAGAGCGGCTGATTGAGACCCATGGATTCGCGGAGTTCCGCCACCTGGTCCGGAGTTGCCTCCGGACCAAGCATGACAGCTGCCGGATCGCCCGGCGTGAGTTGCATCAGGACAAAGGTGATGGTGCCGACGAGCAGCACAACCGGAACGGCCAACGCCAGGCGGCGAAGGACGTAGGCGATCACCCCTCGAGCCAGGCGTTCGAGAACTCAGGTTGCATCTCGGTCGGGCCGA
>CAZRNC010000094.1:0-8968 GCA_964601285.1 uncultured Thermomicrobiales bacterium
TGGTCGGCATGTTTTCCGGTACTCGGTACAGCGTCGATTCCGGGAACTCGTACTGGACGACATCAATTCTGCGCGTCATCAGGATCCGGTCGAGTGCCGCCTGCATCTGTGGGTTGTACCAAGACTCAAGAAAAGAACGCCCTCTTGCCAGTGACTGGAGCTGGTCGATCCGCTTCCGCCTGCCTGCTGGTTGCCTGGGTGTCGACTGAGCCGGCACCAGCGTCACATTGCAGATCTCGCCCAACTGCTGTGCGTAGGGGAGTTCACCGTTTCCGCCCGGTGCGAGCAGCGACACCTCGGCATGTTCGGCCAGCCCGGCTACCAGCGCATGGATCCGCAACGCCCCACCGAACGTTGCGGGCAGCGGCAAATACGGCGCGATAATCAAGACCGCCGGTTTCATGATTCCGCTCCCGGCCAACGGCGAGATGACATAAGCATTTTGAGGCAGTTGATTGCGCAGGGAAGGTCTATGCCCGTTCCGGGTGGCAGGTGCAGCATATTCATGTTGCGATTCTACCTGCGGCAGGATCAAACCGCGTCATTCGTCGTATGGCGAGACGACGCGCAATCTGTCAGGATAGACACAACAGCGGTAAAGAGCAGCAGGCAAGCGGAGGAGTGCTGGACTATGGGAGCCCGAACTGGTGCCCAGTTCCTTGAAGGTTTGAAGGAACAACCACGCGAGGTCTACATTGAAGGGGAACTGGTGCGCGACGTGACGACGCACCGCGCATTCCGCAACGTCCTGGAAAGTCTCGCCCACCTCTATGACATGCAACATGACACAGCCTTGCGGGACGACATGACCTACGTCTCCGGCGATTCCGGTGAGCGTGTCGGCACCAGTTTCCTGCAGCCCCGGTCGATTGACGACCTGAACCAGCGTACTCGTGCCATGAAGACCTGGGCGGACTACTCCCACGGGATGATGGGGCGCACTCCCGACTACATCAGCTCGTCGTTGATGGCGTTCGCCGCCGCGAAGGGCTTCTTTGAGACAAACGATCCCCGCTTTGGCGATCATGTTGAGAACTACTACCGGCAGGCACGCGACAATGATCTCTGTCTGACCCATACACTGATCAATCCACAGGCAAACCGCTCGGTCGGTCCATCACAGCAGAAGGATCCATTTCTGGCAGCGCGAGTCGTCCAGGAGAAGGACGACGGTATCGTCGTTCGAGGTGCCAGAATGCTGGCGACACTTGGCCCGATTGCTGACGAAGTTGAGGTGTTTCCTTCGACGGTCGTCAAATCTGATCCGGCGGATGCACCGTATGCCTTTGGATTCGTCATCCCGTGCAGTGCGCCTGGCCTGAAGTTCATCTGCCGCGAGACGTATGACCTGAACCGCTCGAAACACGACCATCCGCTCGGATCGCGATTCGAGGAGATGGACGCCATGCTGATCTTTGATGATGTCTTCGTGCCCTGGGAACGAGTCTTCCTCTATGGTGACCCCGAAATCGCGAACGGTGCGTTCGGTGCGACCAACGCGGTCATCCACATGGCCCACCAGGTGATGGTAAAGAACATCGCCAAAACCGAGTTCATCCTTGGGCTGGTCAGCCTGATCGTCGATACGATCGCCATCGAACCGTTCCAGCATGTCCATGAGAAAGTCTCTGAGGTCATCATCGGGCTGGAGTGCATGCGGGCGTTGTTGAAGACATCCATCGCCGATGCCCAGGTGGACCGCTGGGGTGTGATGACTCCGGCGCGTGGTCCACTGGATGCGGCCCGGAACCTCTATCCGAAGCTCTATCCGCGCTTCATTGAGATCATCCAGCAACTGAGTGCCAGCGGGTTGATGGCAACGCCGACCGCTGCCGATATGATGGGGCCGGCCGGCCCGGATATCGACCGCTTCTTCACGGCAGCTCGTGCGGAGTCCGCCGAACGGATCGCACTCTTCCGGCTAGCCTGGGATGCCTCGGTCAGCTCGTTCGGTTCCCGCCAGGTGCTCTACGAACGCTTCTTCTTTGGCGACCCGGTCCGGATGGCCGGCGCTCTGTTCAACACCTACGACAAGGAACCATATATGGATTCGGTGCGAGCCTTTATCGAAGAGGGCATCAACGAGACGTTTAAGGGCAATGAGAACTGAGTCTGTCGACCCGGCCGGATTCCGGTCGATGATGGGCCGGTTTGCGACCGGCGTGACGGTGATCACCGTACAGCATGGCGACCTGATGCATGGCATGACAGCGAATGCATTCAGCTCGGTGTCGCTTGATCCGCCGCTGGTGCTGGTCTGTATTGGCCGGGAGTCACGCATGGCCAGCCTGCTTGATGGAGCAGGTGGATTTGCCGTCAACTTCCTCTCGGTCGATCAGGAAGCAGTTTCACGGCAGTTTGCCGGCCGCGACCGAGAGCCGGGTTCGCGGACTGAGTGGCTCCAGCATGGTCCGGTTGCACCACTGGTTCCCGGATCACTCGGGGCGATATCCTGTAGTATCGAGCAGTCCTATGATGGGGGAGACCACTGGATCGTCGTTGGCCGGGTGCTGGAACTCCACGAGGCGGACCCGGCATCGTCCCGGATGCCGCTGCTCTTCTACGAGTCGCGCTATGCCGATCTCCGGGAGCGGCGCCCTGGACCACTAACGCCGGTCGAGAACTGGTCGAATGACGCGATCATGATCTATCACGACGAATGGTCGTCGTCCGACGAGCAGCCGCCCGATGAGTATGTCCGGGCGCATATCTGGGAGTGAACAGCAGATGATGCGAACAGGCAGGCCAGTTCCGAATTCTGGCATCAACATTATTCGAGGAGCGAGCGGCGAGTTCCGGGTGACCGATCTTGAGCGGGCGCGTACCTTCTACGTCGATCTGCTGGGGTTGGTGTTGACTGAAGCGACACCGGATGCGCTCTACCTTCGTGGACTTGAAGAGCGGGTGCACCATTCGCTGGTCCTGCGGAAGGCGGATTCACCGGGAGCCGGCCCGCTCGGATTCCGGGTGGAGAGCGACGATGACCTGGACCGGGCCGAAGTATTTTGCCGTACGCAAGGACTCGCATTCCGGAAGCTGGACGCCGGCACCGTTCCGGGGCTGGGGCGGTCGATCCGGTTGAAGGATCCGGTCGGGCTGCCGCTGGAACTGTTTGCGGAAATGGCACCGGTCGAGCGGATGCTTCAGAGGTTCGATCTCCACCGGGGTGCTCACATCATGCGCTTCGACCATTTCAACTGTCAGGTTCCGGATGTCAATGCCAGCTACCAATGGTATGCCGATGAGCTGGGCTTTGGTTGCTCCGAATACACAGCCGGTGCCAACAGCGAAGGCATTTTCGCAGCATGGTTGCAGCGCAAGGGCAACGTTCACGATTTGGCGTTGATGACCGGGATCGGGCCGCGTGTCCACCATATTGCCTTCTGGGTGGCCGATACGCTGTCGGTTTTGCGGGCGTGCGACGTCCTGGCTGGGGCAGGGTTCCCGGAGAGCATTGAGCGTGGTCCGGGCCGGCACGGTATCTCCAACGCGTTCTTCTTGTATTTGCGTGATCCGGATGGCAACCGTATCGAGCTCTACGCCAACGATTACCAGGTGCTTGATCCGGACTGGGAGCCGATCCGATGGGAGTTGGAAGACCCGCGCCGGGCAACGTTCTGGGGACACGTTGCGCCACCTTCGTGGTTTGACGAGGCGGCGCTCTGTGAGTGCATCGAGACGGGTGAGCTACTTGGGCTTACCCGACCGGTAGGTGTTGACCGCCCGGCCCATGCTGCGACCCATGTTACCTAGCAGTGAGACTGGTTCTGGCTCGCCGGCAGCGGCACGTCGTGCCCGTTCTTCTGCCTGTTTGCGGCGCTTTTCCGCCTCTTCTTTACGCCAGCGGAAGCGCCGGTAGTACATCAGGGCGAAACCGAAGATCAGCGCGACGCCACCACCGGGACCGGTCGGTGCGGTCGAGAGGAATCCATATCCTGCGAGGTCGAAGGCGTAGATCACCAGCAGGGCGCCCATCCACCCGCAGCCAAACCAGATCATTTCGTTGAATGATTCGCGCAGATTCCAGGTTCCGGCAAATGCCAGAATGAATACCGCAATCGGGATAATGCCGATTCCCAAACCCATAGGTGTGTTCTCCGAATTCCGGAAACTGATTCCGTCGTCTGGATCAATCTACGTTTTATTCTGCCGGGTGGACGCACCATTCGCACCGTTTCGGTAAGATAGGTGCAAGTGATGCTCCGCTGTCACACGCCGGAGGTTGGCTGGTCGGTTGTTCCGGCCGCGGACGGGGCAAGGATACCAGCTTGGATCGTTGTTCCGGGTCGGAGGTTTGCACACCATGGATGTTGGATATTACTGGCTCTTCTTCGGAATATTTGCCGGTCTTTTGCCTCTTTATCTGATCGTCAAGACCGTCCTCCACATCCTCAACATCGGCATTCGTCCCTAGGCGAGTTTGCCTAACCAATCCAGAATCTGACAGAGACGGCCCGCCGGGTCGTCTCTTGATGTTTGATGACGGCCACAGGAAGTCAGCCTTCTGCTTGCCCGAGGAAGATCGTCGTGCGTTCACGCGCAACGGGAACCACAGGGTTCCCGTCACCCCCATACCCTGAAGACCAGCGAGATTGAACGTTCGGTTTAAGCGAATGTTAAGCGGCATTGGCGACAATGCTTGCGTAGCACGAGGGGTGATGGACACGGTGAGTAAACTGCCGGAAACAACGCGAGTTTCACGAATTCTCGAGATTATCTGGAACATAACCCGTTCTCCGCGAACATGGACCAGAAAGCGGCTTGCTGAACAATTCGAAGTCAGCGAGCGGATGATCACCAACGATCTGGATGTCATCAAGCACGGGCTGAAGTTCGATCTGGAAAATGACCGGGGCCGGGGTTATTTCTTCGCCAGGGTACCGCAGCTGCCATCGGTCAACTATTCGCTGTCGGAAGCACTGGCGCTGGTGCTGGCGGCCCAATCGGCACGCCGGATTGGCGGTGTGCCGCATGCTGATCTTTCGAGTGCCATTGCCCGGCTCTCCTCTGTCTTCCCACCGGAAATGCGCAGTTTGATCGAGAGGCTCGACTCCGGCGAGACTGGCGGTGTATACCAGCACCGCGAGGAGATGCTCTCACTCTGCAGCCAGGCTGTCTCCAGCAACCGCTCGCTTCAGATTACCTATGCTGCTGCCTCTCGGGATGATGCGGAGACCACCCGGACGGTCGATCCCTACGCGGTGATTCCGTATGTGCGTTCGTGGCATCTGGTTGGCTATTGCCACCTTCGTCAGGCAGTCAGGACGTTCAAGCTGGACCGCATCCGCCAGGCGGCGGAAACCGGCGAAGGGTTTGTTCCCGATCCTGAGTTTGATGTCGAGGAATATCTTTCGGCCGGTTGGGGCCTGATGCGCGGTATGCCCGAACCGGCGGAAGACGTCGAACTGATCTTCAGCCCGACATCCGGACGCTGGGTTGTCGAGGAGATCTGGCATCCGAGCCAGCAGACCACCTGGTTGGAAGATGGCCGGCTCTGCTTCCGGGTGCATATCCAGATTACTCCGGAGTTCCAGCGTTGGGTCTTCCGGTACGGCAGCGAGGTCACCGTCTCCCGTCCGGCATCGTTGCGTCAGTGGATTCACGACGAAGCTGCTGCGATTCTGGAAAGAGACTGACCCTGGACTACTGCGAAGACAGGCGGGCGACGGTGTTCGTGAGGGAGCCGATCCCGGCGATAGTGATAGTAACCTTGTCACCGGATTCGAGCGTCACTTCGTCAGGTGGAACCAGCCCGGTTCCGGTCATCAGCAGGGCACCATCCGGAAACATCAGCGACGAGTAGAGTGCGTCTACCAACTCCCGAAACGTGCGGCGCATTCTGGAAGTCGAGCATTCGCCAGCCCAGAGTTCCTTCCCATCCCGGACGATGGAAAGGCTAATCAGGCAGTTTTCGGGAGACTCCATCTCCTCGGGCAGGACGATCCAGGGGCCAAGTGCACAACTTGCATGGAAGGTCTTGGCCTGGGGCAGGTAGAGCGGATTCTCGCCCTCGATGGACCGTGAGGAGACATCATTGCCGATGGTGTAGCCGGCGATTGCGCCCGATGAATCAATCACCAGCGTCAGCTCCGGTTCTGGAACATCCCAGGTGGAATCGTCGCGAATGCCAATCCGGTCGGTATCGCCGACACAGCGCCAGGCAGTTGCCTTGAAGAAGATTTCCGGTCGCTCGGCGTCATAGACCTGCTGGTAGACATCCTGCTGGCTGGATTCTTCCATCCGGGCATCCCGGCTACGCTCGTAGGTGACGCCAGCCGCCCAGACTTCCTGCTGATCGACTGGTGCGCGCAGTTTGACGTGATTGAGAGGGTAGACTCCGACCGCAGAACGCCGGGCGGTCATGATTCTGGAGAGTCGTTCGGTGCCGTTCGTGGAGAGTAGTCCGGCGATCGTTTCGGACAGTTCAAGCACACGCTTGCGTTCCAGGTCGACCCACCCCAGACGCGGCTGGCCGCCACCGGATCCAAGTTGAAACAGACAAATCGGCACTGGTTACGCCTTCTCTTCAAGTCCGCCGTGGACGATCTCACCGCCGACGAGGGTCATCACACTACTGATTTCCGCCAGTTCATCATCTGGCACAGTGAACAGGTCACGATCGAGCACCGCCAGATCGGCCAGTTTGCCCGGTTCAAGCGTCCCTTTGATGCCATCCTCAAACGTGACCCAGGCGGCATCGCGAGTGTAGAGCCGCAGAGCTGTTACCCTGTCGATTGCTTCTTCCGGGCCAAGCTCACGGCCGTAGACTGTCTTGCGGGTCGTCGCGCTGTAGATGCCGATAAACGGGTTGTGGGTGGTCACCGGAGAGTCGGACCCCAGGGCAACCGGTACGCCGGCGTCGAGGTAGCGCTTGATCGGCATCATCCCGGCAGCACGCTCTTCACCAACGCTGGTGACAAAACTCTCGCCGAGGTTGGTCAGGAACGGGATTGTCAGCAGCGCCGGAATCCGGTATTCCGCCATCAGTTCCAGAGCACGCGCAGTTGGGAAATAGCCATGATGCACCCGGTGGCGAATCGTTGCATCAGGTCGTGCATCGTAGGCCGCGGCGTAGGCCCGGACCATGATCTCCTGCATCCTGTCGCCGCAGGCGTGGCTGTCAATTGACCAACCACGATCGTGACAGAAGCGCACGTTGTCGAAGAGTTCTTGCTCGGTCACGACGAACTGGCCGAAGTTATCTGGCTCGCCGGCGTATGGTTCGAACATCAGCGCAGTCCGGTCGCCGACGCCGCCATCCGGCATGAACTTGACCGTATCGAAGCGGAGCAACGGGTCGCCAAAACCGGTGTAAACGCCGGTGTCTTCTATTCTGCCGGGAATGGCTGCCTCATCAGCGGCAGCGTTGAATCCCCATCCGGCCAGGCACATCGAGGTACGCACCGTCAGCCGGCCGTCGCGACGGGTGTTCTGATAGGCACGGATCCATTCCGGCAGCAGGCCTGGTTCGGCAGCTGAGGTGATGCCCAGCCGGTTGTACTCCCGGCAGGCGGTCTCGATAAGACCCTGACGCTCAGCAATCGACCGCTCTGGCACCACATCCTGAATGAGCCGTTTGGCACGGTCGCGGAAAATCCCGGTCGGGTCGCCGTTGGCGTCACGTTCGATCCGTCCGGCATAGAGCTGGTCTGCCGGCGGATCGGGCGTATGCCTGCCGATGTCAGCTGCCATCAGCGCGGCCGAGTTTGCCAGCAACATGTTCCAGACACGCTCCAGCATGACCGGGTTGTTCGGCGCGACCTCGTCCAAATCGTGACGATTCGGGAAGCGTTTGTCGGATAGCAGGCTCTCATCCCAGCCGCGGCCGAGAATCCAGGAGCCGGGTGGAGATTGTTCCACCCGTTTGGCCACGGCTTGTTTGATCTCGTCAATCGAGCGGGCATGATAGAGCGAGACATCGGTCAATACCGCGCCGGTGCTCATCATGTGGTTGTGGGTGTCGTTGATGCCGGGAATCACCCTGCGCCCACCAAGCTGGACAATCCGCGTGTTCGGCCCGGCCAGTGCCTCAATACCGGCGCTGTCGCCAATAGCCAGAATAATGCCATCGCGGATCGCCAACGCTTCAACTTCGGGACGTTCGTCGCCCATGGTGGTGATCTTGCCGCCGGTCAGGATCAGGTCTGGTGCAAGGTCGCGAATCGAGATCGCCATGCTCAGCTCCTGTTCAGCGGCGCGAGTGCCCGGAGCGAGCGTTCGATCTTGTCGCCATCGGCGCCGGCAAACGAAAGCACCGGTTCATCCAGCCCGCTTTCCACCCAGGATTCGAGTTTGGCGGCAATCTCGTCAGCTGTTCCGACCAGCGCCGTTGCGTCGAGCATCTCGTCGCTGACACCGGCAGCGGCGGCATCGTGCCCTTGTTTCCAGCCGGCTTTGACCGCAGCAACTTCTTCAACATAGCCATGCCGCTCCAGCATGTCGGCGTAGAAGTTGCCCATCCGGCCGATGTAGAAGGCGATTGGCGCACGGGCCTTGCGGCGCATCGCCTCGCGTTCAGACTCATCTTCAACAAGCACGGTCGTGATGTAAGGTGCGATCTTTGTCGAGCCTGGCACACGTCCTGCAGCGACCGATGCCTCATCGAGCAGTGTCCGCATCTCGCCGAATTTCGCACCGGGCCAGTAGATTGGCAGGACCCCGTCGGCCATCTCTCCGGACTGCTTGAGGCTCCTTGGAGTAAGCGAGGCAACATAGATCGGGATGTGCGGACGGATCGGGTTCATTCGCAGGCCGAAGCCTTGATCGAGCGTGAAGATTTCGCCCTTGTGGTGCAGCTTCTCGCCGGCGATCAAGGTGTTGATGATCTCGGCGTACTCCTTGATCCGGGTGAGCGGTTTCTCGAAGGGGACACCGTGCAACCGCTCGATGACGATCGGCCCGGACGAGCCTAGCCCGAGGATAAAGCGGCCACCTGACTGTTCGTCGATAGTGGCGGCGCCCATCGCGA
>CAZRNC010000095.1:0-8961 GCA_964601285.1 uncultured Thermomicrobiales bacterium
GGATCGAACTCGGCCAGGAAGAGTACCGCGAGCTTCAGGAAGAGCTAAGTCCGATCCCCGGAGTAGCAGTGCCGGTGCTCCTTGGTGTCCGCGTTTCTCCGGTCAAATCCTCCCGCCGGATCGCCGTCATCGCCGGCGACCCACCGGTTACCACCGTCCGCGCGAAGCGGGTCTCGACGCCGGCGGCCTAGTTCGGTGAGTCAAGCCATTTGCCGGCTCGCATGATGACCCGGTTGGCCAGCTCGGTCGAGTTTTGGTACGCCTGCACTTTCTCAACCCGCATCCGGATATAGACATATTCTTCCGGCTCGTTGCGTGGATCAAACGAGGATCGGGCGTGTTGTTCGGCAAGCGCGAGGTCCTCTTCCAGTGCCAATTCGACTACTGGGCCATCGAGGATGACGACGTCCCGCATCGGCCCGAGTGCCATTCTGGCCCGGCCGGTTCGACGCAGATTGCGCGCCGTCTTGCTGTGCTTTAGCGTTGCAACCGTTACCCAGGCTCCATCCCACGAAAACGAGAGTGGGATCAGCCACGGTTCGCCTTCATCGCTGGCTGAGGCTACCCAGATATCCTCGTCGTTCTCCAGTTTCTTGCTCACGTCGGCAATCCGCTGTTCCGTCGAGCGTGGTTCCATGCTCACTCCCTCTATCGCTGGAAACTTCCTTCCGCATTGAGGATAGCGATCGCGAATTACAGGTGCATCCGAAGAAGTTCGCACGCGGACATTATTCCGCCGACAGCTTCAAAACTGTGTTGCCGAGGACGTTGATTCCGGCGACGCAGTCTTCCGGTGTCGAGTATTCACGCGGGTTGTGGCTGATGCCGTTGTACTGGCCGCGGACGAAGATCATGGCGGTCGGGACGAGGGCCGCCATTTCCTGGGCATCGTGGCCGGCGCCGGCCATCAGCGACAATGTTGGATAGCCAAGCTCTTCTGCCGTCTCGGCGATGATCTGCTGGACATGTTCATCGAATGGAACCTGCCGGGTGCCGGCCATGCGTTCGGTCTCAATTCGCAGACCGGGCTGGATTTCCGGGAGTGATTCCAGGAAGGCAACCAGGTCCGCTTCCATCCGCGCCATCGCCTCTTCATCCGGATTGCGCAGATCGACGGTCATCTCGGCGCGTGCCGGAATCACATTTGGCAAGCCGGGCCAGGTTTGCAGCCGGCCGACCGTTGCCCGCTGCTGGCCGTAGTTGCCGGAGTTCACCATCTCCCGCAGCCAGACGATGATCTGGGCTGCTGCCAGCCCGGCGTCGATCCGCAGTTCGGTGGGCGTGCTGCCGGCGTGGGCGGCCCGTCCATGGAGTGTCACCCGCTGCCAGGAGATCGCCTGAACGCCAGTGACGACACCAACCGGCACACCTGCATGTTCGAGGACCGGTCCCTGCTCGACGTGGCACTCGACGAAGGCATACGGTGGATTGCTGGAAATCGGCGGACGGTCACCCTTTGCGCCGATCCGTTCCAGTTCGTCGCCATATCGCAGCCCGTTGAGATCGGTCCGGTCGTAGGCATATTCCCGGGTCAGCCGGCCGGTCGACGTTGCCGAGGCGAGCATCGAAACGCCGAAGCGGACGCCCTCTTCTTCGGTGAAGGCAGCGACTTCCAGTGGTCGGCGGGTGACAATGCCCTGCTCATTCAGCGAGCGGATCACCTCCAATGCACCAAGTACGCCCAAGGGGCCATCAAACATGCCGGCGGTGGCGACAGTGTCGAAATGTGAACCGAACATCACCGGTTCAAGATCCGGTTCCGTGCCTTCGCGACGGCCAAAGATCGAACCCATCTCGTCGATGGAGACCGCAAGCCCGGCTTCTTCCATCCAGCTGATGACCAGCTTCCGCGCCTCAGCATCACCATCGGTCAGCGACTGCCGGTTCACCCCGGTCAACCCGGTTGCTGCGTCCTCATACGCCCCGATCTTCGCCAGTTCCTCAAGCGAACTCCAGAGTCGCTCGCCGTTTATCACCAGATGTCGGATCTCTCCGGTCACGTCTGCCTCCCCCTGATTGCTCCCCGAACCAAACTCCCCGAGAGTGTACCGCCCGTGCTCAGGCTATGATCGCAGTGAGAATGAGAGTTGGGGGACAGAATGAACGACAATCCGTTTGATGCGTCGGTTGGGGCGCTGGACCGGGCGTATGGGCTGGCGCGGGAGTGGGTTGCCGGGTTGCCGGAACGGGCGGTTGCCCGGGCGGTGACGCCGGCGCAACTGGAGGCGGCGCTGGATGGGCCCTTGCCGGAGGTTGGTTGCGATCCGGGTGATGCGCTTGAAGAGTGGTTTCAGCGAGCGGAAGCGGGGATTGTCGCATCGTCCGGTCCGCGGTTCTTCGGGTTTGTTATTGGTGGCACGACGCCTGCTGCGCTGGCAGGGGACTGGTTTGCCAGTGCGATTGACCAGGATGCAGGGTTCTGGGCTGCCGCGCCGGCCGCTGCCCAGACTGACCTGACGGTATTGCGCTGGCTGAAAGAGCTTTTTGGTCTGCCGACGGAGTGGCATGGCGCGATTACGACCGGGGCGACCAGTTCCAACCTGGTCGGGTTGGCAGCGGGCCGGCAGTGGGTTGGCAAGCGGATGGGGTTTGACCCGGCAATGGATGGACTGGGCGGACATCCACCGATTCCGGTCGTCGCCAGCACCGAGATCCATGCCAGCGCGATCAAATCGCTCGGCACGATCGGTCTGGGCCGGGCGAGCGTTCGCAAGGTACAAGTCGTCGACGGCTCGATTGATCCGGAGAGCCTGCGCCGGGAACTGCAAGCTATCGGCGGCCCGGCGATCGTCATTGCCAACGCCGGCGAGGTGAACACCGGCGCATTTGATCCGCTGGAAGAGGTCGCCGCGATCTGCCGGGAGCATCAGCCGGGCGTCTGGCTGCATGTCGATGCGGCCTTTGGGCTGTTTGCCGGTGCCTCGCCGAAGTACGCACACCTGATTGAAGGAATCGAACATGCCGATTCGGTCTGTTCCGATGCGCACAAGTGGTTGAACGTCCCCTACGACGCTGGTTTCGTCTTCGTCCGGGATGGCGAGATCCTGCGCGAGACCTTCGCTGCGACCGGGGCCTATCTTGCTCCTGCACCGGGTTCGGGTTGGAGTCCTGATTCTCATCTGCCAGAGATGTCGCGCCGCTTCCGTGGCCTCCCTGCCTGGTGTGCCCTGCGTGCCTACGGTCGGGAAGGCTACCGTGATCTGGTCGAGCGCTGTATCGCCAATGCAGCGATGTTTGCCGGTTGGGCGACGGCGACGCCGGACGTCG
Source organism: uncultured Thermomicrobiales bacterium (assembly GCA_964601285.1). Taxonomy (GTDB): domain Bacteria; phylum Chloroflexota; class Chloroflexia; order Thermomicrobiales; family CFX8; genus CAYWXR01. The sequence continues at coordinate 3,268 of CAZRNC010000095.1, forward strand.
AGCTGCTGGCACCGGCCCGGTTGAACGTCATTTGTTTCCGGTTGACGCCACCCGGACTGGATGAGGAACAACTCGACCGCTTCAACCGTCTGGCGGTCCCTGCCATGCAAGCCGATGGCCGGGCGTTCGTCAGCCCCACTGTCTGGAACGGTAAGGCCGCCATCCGTGCCGCCTTCGACAACTGGGCTACAGCGCCGGCTGACGTTGAGATCCTCCAGGACCTCGTGCTGGATACGGCTCGGCGGGAGTTTTGATGATGCCAATCCCGACCTCGTAGGGGCGGCAATATGAAAGTTGACGCATCAACCTGGTAATGAGGAGCGACATTCGCTTCGTCATCCCGAGCGTAGTCGAGGGACCTCGAGCCACGAATCGTGAACGTCTTCCAAGAGTTCCGACTGTCGAGGTCCCTCGACTACGCTCGGGATGACGGATCCGGTATGGGTTTCGCTGCCTCACGTCGGCAACTCTGAGAGCATCCTGAGCGCAATGTGCCATAACCGGACCGGGATGGTTCGGGGCTTTTGTTAGCCTTGGATCTGAGGCGTATTTCGTACGTACAGTGATACGACGCTGGCTACGAAATCGCCGGTTCGGACATTTCCCCTTGTGTAGTTGATACCTGTTTTCCCTTGCTGGATGGTTGATGCGCACGGGGCAACCCATGAGGAGAAGCCCATGTTACCCACCGCAATCAGGAGACCGGCAGCGGCCCTGTTTGCAATGTTGCTCATCGCGATGAGCCTCGCGCCGGCAGTTGCCTACCATGAAGGTGACGACGCCAGTCACGAGTTTGCAAACGATGCATTTGAATCCCGTTGGGCAAGGACCGATTTGCCGGTTGAACAGGGCGTGATCGAGCGCACCTGGATGTGGGGTCCGGAGCCATACACCGGAGCCCTGTTCGAGGACTATGCCGAATCGCCGGATGGCGAGCGTCAGGTGCAGTACTTTGACAAGAGCCGCATGGAGATCAACGATCCTTCAACCTTCGACGACGATCTCTGGTTCGTCACCAACGGCCTGCTGGTCGTTGAAATGGTTGATGGCCGGGTACAGGTAGGCGATGACCAGTTCGTCGATGCCGAGCCGGCCCAGGTTCAGATTGCCGGTGATCCAAACGTTCTGGATGCGCCGACCTATGCTGATATCAACAGCTACGGCCTCCGCGGAATGCAGGCCCTTGAGCCTGGCACGGTGATCGACGAAACCATCATTGATGGCGAAGTTGTCGGTTCCGAACACTTTGCTGAATACGGCATTACAGCCGGTTACCGGGTGAGCGTGCCGAATATCGACCACACCGTGGCTTCGGTTTTCTGGGACTTCATGAACTCCTCCGGCACGGTCGCGGTTGATGGCGAGTATGTTGAAGAGGATCTTTTCCTCAATCCGTTCTATGCAACCGGCTACCCAATTACCGAGGCGTACTGGACCACAGTTCCGGTGGCAGCAACTGCCCAGGATGTTCTCTGGCAGTGCTTCGAGCGCCGCTGTCTGACCTACACCCCGAGTAACTCGGAAGGTTTCCAGGTTGAGGCCGGCAACGTTGGCCAGCATTACTACCAGTGGCGATACGGCGACGTGCAGCCGCCAGAAACCGAAACTGTCCAGGCCTATCTGGTCGCGCTGGAAGATGCCGGCGAGAATGGCGTGCTGATCGGCTGCGATGACAGCCTGGTCCCGGTATCGGTCGAGATCGACGGTCAGGAAACGGACGAAGGCCGGGTTGCTGCCACGCTGGCTGCACTGTTTGGCCTGGAACATGACTCGCTCTATAACGTGTTTACCAATTCGGATCTGACCGTTGAGAGCGTGGTTATCGATGAGGGCGTCGCAACGGTCAACCTCACCGGCGACCTTGTGCTTGGTGGCGAGTGCGACGACCCGCGGGTTGTCGAACAGCTTGCCCATACGATCACCCAGTTTGCCGGCATCACCGGCGCGGTGGTTCTGCTAAACGGCGCACCGATCCTCGATGAGGAACCGACCACCGAGACGATCAACGTCTATCTGGTCGACATGGGCGCTGCTGAGGAGCCGGTTGACGATCCTGAGGAAGGCAGCTTCGGCTGCATGGACGTTCTGGTACCGGTCGAGGTTGATATCGCCGGCCAGGATTCGCTCGAAGGCCGGGTAGAGGCGTCGGTCAATGCACTCTTCAACCAGGCGAGCGATGAGCTTTACAATGTATTCCTGGAATCTGATCTCAGCGTCGCTGATATCCAGATCATCAACGGTGTTGCCACGGTCAACCTCTCGGGTGAACTCTTTATCGGCGGCATCTGTGATGAGCCACGGGTCATCGAGCAGTTTGCCGCGACGGTTAGCCAGTTCGATGGCATCGACCGGGTGGTGCTGCTGGTGAACGGTGAGCATGCATTCGAGTTCCAGGCCATCGGCGAGCTTGACGGTGGCATCCTGGCGACGTTCAACGTTTCCGGCGAGTACTTCAAGGTCTGGGTGACCAACGAGCAAGCGATCGAAGACATCCTTGAAATGGAAGCCGATCCGGAAATCGTGAAACACCCGAATGCCACGATCCTTTATGGTTCGGGTGAAGCTGGCCACAACAACCCGTGGAGCTGGTACCTCGATCCGGAAGAGTTCGAAATGGCTGAAATGAGCATCGAAGTCTGTGACGGCCGCCCGAGCTATGTCGAGGGTGAAGTCGAAGAATTCGTCGACAACGTCGGTGCATACTGCCCGTGGGGTGCTGAACTCGTTGATGTTCAGGACCTGCGAGACAACGGTAGCGACGACTAGTCCGCTCTGACAATCCTCACGCACCAGAAGGCGGCCCTCGAGGGCCGTCTTCTTCTTTTTGTTCAATGTTTTGTCACATTTTCGCGGCACTTTCGCCATGGATTACCCCCATGCTTGAACCTGGATGTACGGATTCGGGCATGGAGAGGTGTTCAATGGCGAACGCATTGACGAACGAAGATAGACCACCGGTTATCGAGGCGGTGGGACTAACGAAACGGTATGGCACGTTCACCGCGGCTGATGGAGTCAACTTCACCGTCTACCGGGGAGATGTCTTTGGCTTTCTCGGTCCCAATGGTGCCGGGAAGAGCACAACGATCGGGATGCTGCTTGGATTGATCCAGCCAACCGGCGGTGAGGTACGGCTGTTCGGTCTGCCTCCTGCGCGGCAGAGCGAGGGGCTGGCCAACACTGGTGGGATCATCGAGGCTCCCGCCTTCTATCCATACCTGAGCGGGCGTGACAACTTGCGTGCCCTCAGCCACCTGCGACCTGGAACGACGACCTCCCGGATTGATGAGGTGCTGCAAACGGTTGGGCTTGCCGACGCAGCCGGCAAGAAGTTCGGGAAGTATTCGATGGGGATGAAACAGCGGCTCGGCATCGGCTGGACGCTGTTGCACGATCCAGACCTTCTGATCCTCGACGAGCCGACCAATGGACTCGATCCGGCCGGCATGATCGAGGTGCGCCACCTGTTGTTGCGTTTGGCGGAGCAGGGGAAGACCATCTTCATTTCCAGTCACCTGTTGCACGAGATTGAGAACATCTGCGACCGGGTGGTTGTCATTCAACACGGCAAGATTGTTGCCGAGGGGCAGGTGAGCAATCTCCTGAACACGTCCGGAAAACTGCTGGTGCGAACCAGTCAGCCCACAGCTGCCAGGGAAGCCCTGCTGACGCTGGAAGGCATTCTCCAGGTTGAGACAGGAGAAGGCGCTCTCTGTATCGACGCGCCAGATCTCGATCCGGCAACGATCAACCGGCATCTTGTGCTGGCCGGCATTCCTGTCTCGGAGCTACAGATGAAGCGGGAAACGCTCGAAGATACGTTCCTTCAGTTGACGGCAGATGATCGTGAACGCGAGGTGGTGGCATGAACCGTCATCAACCATCTTTTGCCAGCTTGTTGCGGCATGAATATCTCAAGATATCCAGACGGCTGATGCTGGGTATTGCCGTGGGGCTGGTGGCGCTGGTAACGGCCCTGCTCCAGATTGGCGGCTACCTGCTCTTCTTCGTCTTTGAGGTTGTTGAGGTCGATGAAGGGGGTGGTCTCGAAGCCTATCTCCTGCCAGGGAACATCGAGGGTGGATTCTTCCTTATGTCCCTGCTTGGCCCGATCCTGATGATCGTTCTGGCCTCCGGGATTGTTGGCTCGGAATATGGCTGGGGCACGATCCGGACAGTCGTCGGGTCCGGAGTCAGCCGCACCCGGCTCCTGCTTGCCAAGTTCGTAATCCTTGCCGGGTTAAGCGTCTTGCTGACGCTGGTCTGCCTTGTGGTTCTGTTTGTGGGAGGAGTCGCCATCTCGCTTATCGAAGGACTGGGCCTGGGGCTCGGCTGGATCGATCTGCGGGCACTTGGGGACCTGCTCCTGATGATCCTGCGCTGTTCGTTCGTGCTGACCGTTATCGGGACCCTGGGGTTCGTTACGGCCCAGGTTGCCCGCTCGGTGGTGGCCGGATTGGGGATTCCGCTCGGGGTGCTTTTCCTGTCCCCACTGATTCTTGTGACGCTAGGTGCGCTGGGAAGCGTTGGCAAACGCATCGGTGATCTGCACCTGCTCGTAAATGGCGATGTTCTCGATACGATGAATACGTTTGGCGAACGGCGTGAGCTGGAACTATCACGCGATCCGTGGCTGGCTGCCGGGATTCTCTTGCTGTATGGCGTGATTGCCATAGCTATCGCGATTGCAAGCTTCCGGCGGCGCGACATTACCGTTTGACCGAATGAACCTGAATACACGAAACGGTGAGTCATCAAACGGTATACGGGACGGGTTGTACAGTTGCAGGTATGAGGTGACCCTGATAGAAGATTGGCCCGGCATGGCGTACGTTGTCGTTGTTGAAGATGAGCCAGAAATCGCGCGGCTGGTTCGGGATGCGCTGCGGGAAGAGGGACATCAGGTCGAAGTCATCCACGATGGCCGCGCTGCGCTTGACCGTCTGCTCGGACCGGGGCATCAAGAGCCCGACCTGATTATTCTGGATGTGATGCTGCCGAGCGTTGACGGCTTGGAAATCTGCCGGCAGGTGCGCCGGAGCAGGATCACGCCGATTCTGATGCTCACCGCCAGATCAACCGAACTGGATCGTGTGCTTGGCCTGCAACTTGGAGCGGATGACTACCTGACGAAACCCTTTTCAATGCGCGAGCTGCAGGCCAGGGCGGGAGCGATTCTCCGGCGGGTTGAGATGATGAAAGCGCGCTCGCGGCTGGATGAGGATTCGGAGCGCCCGGTGCATGACGGCGGGCTGGAGATCGACCCGCTCGCCCGCAGTGTGCTCGTCGATGGACAGCCGGTCAGCCTCACCGCGCGTGAGTTCGATTTGCTCTATCTGCTGGCGTCCAACCCGGAGCGCGCCTTTAGCCGTGCCTATCTCCTGGACCGGCTTTGGGGTGCCGACTTTGCCGGCTTTGAACGGACAGTCGATACCCACATCCTGCGACTGCGCCGCAAACTTGCCTGGAATGAGGCTGTTGCCGCCCGTATCCAGACGCTCTGGGGAGTTGGTTACCGTTTCGTCCGCGAGAAGCCGGACTCACCATGACAGGGCGTCAATCTCGCTTCAGGAGGCTGACCTCCTGGCCGGGCAGGACCTACCGGACCCGGATCAGTGCCCAGCTCATCGGGTCCAGCTGTTTGGTCGTTGTGCTGACGATCCTCCTTCTTGAGATCATGATCGTTGCCGTGCT
>CAZRNC010000096.1:0-8927 GCA_964601285.1 uncultured Thermomicrobiales bacterium
TGGTGCTCTTCACATACAGCGCAGCAACAATCCCACCAGCCAACGCCAGCGTGCCAGCAACATAGAATGCAGAGGTCAAGCCAAAGGCCGCACCGACAAACCCGCCAATCGCCGGCCCACCCAGCGTGCCGATCCGGTTGATACCACCAAAGGTGGAAATCGCCCGGCCACGCTCCCGCGGGTGAATCGATTCGGCGATAAACGCATGCCGGGAGAGCGCCCACATCGCTGTGCCGACGCCGGCAACGAACCGGTAAAAGATCAGCTCAGGAAAGACCGTGGCAAACGCCAGCGCAAAGGTGGAGACAACAACCAGCGCCGCGCCGATCATCATCGTTGGCTTCAGACCCAGCCGGCCGATAATCATTCCGGCTGGCACATCGGCAAGCATGGTACCGATGCCGGCAGCAGCCAGCACCAGCGCCGCCATGCCAAACGAGACATCGAAGGTCAGGGCGAAGAAGGGCAGAACCGGTAGCAACAACCCCTGGGCAAGCGAAAGCAGCAACGTCGGCCCGTAGACCGGGAGTGCAAGCGAGCGCATACCTGCTCCGTATGTCGCATCACTACCGTTGCTCATCTGGTTTGACTACTCACCTCTCGGCCCTCGCTGCTGAACCGACGCGCATCGTACCACGCTACGATTCCGCCGGTTATGATGTTCGCAATTGACATCCGTCCTGCAGCAAGGAGCAACCAGTGACACAAGCCATCAAACTCGAACATGTCGCACTACCAACGACCGAGGAGAACTGGGCAGCGACCGTCAGCTTCTACAAGGATCTGTTCGGCTGGAGCACCATCCGTGAGATCGGTTCCGGCCCGAACGCCATTGCCTTCATCGGCGATGGCTCCGGCGGTGTCTTCGAGGTCTACGTCGCTGAAGGCGAACCAATGACCGCACCGGCACACGTCGCGTTCGCCGTGCCGGTTGCCGAGTATGACGCCTTGCGAGACCAGTTGCTGGCAGCTGGCGTCGAGTTCACCGCAGACCGCGAGAACGCCGTCGGTGACAAGCTGGGCTTCTTCCTCGATCCGGCCGGCAACTGCGCCCAGATCGTTGGACGCATCGAGCCACTCGGCTAGAACGGCACACTGGTGAAGATCCCGGAGGAGTGGGTACAAGCAGCAATACAGGGATACGTAGACGCCTGGCGGTTGATGGCGCGGACACTTCCGGACGGCAGGTTTGGCGAGGTCGACGGCCTGGCGCTGGCATCAACCGGCGTCCCGCTGACCGGCTGCAACACAGCGATGGTTACGCGCACTCCACGCGACCCGGATAGCGCGTTGCGCGATGCCCGGCAGTTCTTCGCTGAACTTGAAATGCCATGGTGCCTGTTTGCCATGGACGACACTGCCAGCGCGGTTGCTCTGGCAGCAGTCCGGGCAGGAATGCAAGCATCCATTGCCGAGCCGGCTATGTTCCTCGACGCTCGGGATGTCGTCTCGCATGCAATTCATCCCGATCTCGACATCGAAACGGTCCGGGATGCTGAAACCATGCGCTGCTACCGCGACATTGCCGCACAAGGGTTTGCCGGTGATCCGGCAGGCTTCGGCATCTGGGCAAACCCGGATCTGATCGCCACTCCTGGCCTGTTCTTCTATCTGGGCCGGGTCGCTGGCGAACCGGTCGCGACGTCCTGTGTGTATTCCTTGCACGGCATTTCGACGATCAATATGGTGACAACGATGCCGGAACATCGCCGGCGCGGATATGGCGAGGCGATGGTTTGGCATGCGATCCAGGCAGGAGTGGCAAATGGATCAGACGCTGCCTACCTGCAATCGTCCGAAATGGGATACCCACTCTACGAACGGATGGGCTTCCGGAAGGCATTCTCGCTCCAGACCTGGATCTATCGCCCACCAAAGGGATGACCTATGACGCGTTGCTGAGGTGGAAGCCAGCAGATATCGCTTCCATGACTAAGGGGAACCGCATGTCTTCGTTTGCGCTGTCGTTCGATATCGGCGGCACGTTTACCGATTTTGTCGTGGTGGACCTCGAATCGGGCAGTCTGGTTGCCCGCCACAAGGTCTTGACCAACGTGCAGTCGCCGGCCGATGGCGTCATCGACGGCTGGCAGGCACTGCTCGATGCCGGCGCGATTTCGCCACCGGATACCAGCCTACTCGTCCATTCGACGACACTGGTGACCAACTCGCTGATCGAACGCAAGGGCGCCAGAACGGCACTCCTGGCAACGAAGGGCTTTCGGGATGTCCTCGAACTCGGCCCGCAGCAGATGTACGACATCTACGACCTCTTCGCCCCAACGACCGAACCGCTGATTCCCCGACCCCGCCGGTTCGAAGTCGACGAGAGGATCGCCGCCGACGGTGAGATCATCCAGCCACTCAGCGACGAAACGATCCTACAGGTCATCGAAGCAGTTCGGGATTCCGGGGCCGAGGCGGTGGCGATTGCTTTTCTGCACTCCTATCTGAATCCGGACCACGAACGACGCGTCGCAGCAGCAGTCCAGGAAGCCTTGCCAGACGTGACTGTTTCGATCTCCTCAGCGATTGCGCCAATCGCCGGCGAGTATGAGCGCACCTCAACCGTCGTTGCCGACGCCTTCACCAAGCCATCCGTCCGCCGCTACCTAACGGCACTGGCCAACGCCTTCACCGAAAGTGGCGTAACTGCACCACTGCACCTGACACTCTCCTCGGGCGAGATTGCCTCGACCGCAACGGCGATTGACTATCCGATCCGCCTGCTGGAATCCGGTCCGGCAGCCGGAGCGATGGCAGCAGCGTTCTTCGGAACACTCAGCGGCTACGATGATGTCCTCTCGCTGGACATGGGCGGCACAACTGCCAAAGCCTGTGTCATTGAAGGTGGTCAGCCGGAGATGGCCCAGTTGCTGGAAGTCGCTCGTGCCCGTCGCTTCATGAAGGGTTCCGGCCTGCCGGTCGTTGCCCCGGTCGTCGACCTGATCGAGATCGGCGCGGGTGGTGGCTCAATTGCCCGCAAGGATGAGCTTGGCTTGCTGAAGGTCGGACCTGATTCCGCTGGTGCCGATCCCGGCCCCGCCTGCTACGACCTTGGCGGCACCGATCCGACCGTCTCCGATGCAAACCTGACGCTCGGCTATCTGAATCCCGACTATTTCCTCGGCGGCGAGATTCCGTTGGGAGCCGATCTGGCAGCAACGGCCATTGAGCAACTGGCCGGAGAACTTGATCTGTCAGTCGCCGAGACCGCCTGGGGTATTCACCGGGTCGTGAACGAGAACATGGCAGCCGCGGCACGAGTCCATATTATTGAGCGCAACCGTGACCCGCGCGACCTGGCGATGATCGCCTTCGGTGGAGCCGGCCCGGCCCACGCAGTGGCCGTCGCCCGGATTCTTGGCAGTCCGGTCGTCATCTTCCCGCCAGCGGCCGGAGTCGCTTCGGCACTCGGTGCGCTGGTCGCACCGCTCGCATTCACTGCTGGACGGACCAGGATGATGCGGCTGGCAACGGCCGATTGGGACGCCGTCAACCAGCTCTATCGTGAACTGGAACAGGAAGCCGCAGGTGAACTGGCCGAAGCCCAGGTGCCGGATGACCAGATTTCGTATCGCTACTGGGCTGAAATGCGCTTGCTGGGCCAGTATCACGAGATCACCGTCCCGCTCGACGGCATCACCCTTGAGGCAACCAGCCTGCCGGCCATCCAGGCAGCGTTCCACGATGTCTACCGGCGGCGCTATGGACGTGCGCTTGACGAACTGCCAATCGAGATTCTTCACTGGCGGTTGACGGCAACCGGTCCGGCAAGCCCGGTGCAACTCACTCCAGAAGCCGGCACGGGCACCGACGCTTCCGGCGCGATCAAGGGTTCGCGACCGGTCTGCTTCCCGGTGGATGGCACGAATGCCGCAGGGGCATTCCTCAACACACCGGTCTACAACCGCGACCTGCTGGAGCCGGGCATGACCCTGACCGGCCCGGCCATCATCGAGGAACGCGAAGCCACCGCCGTCATCTGGCCCGGCAATCGCGTCCTGATCGACCCCTACCGCGCCATCGTCGTCGACTTGCGGCCGGAGGAAGATTGATGATGCACATTCGATTTGGGCAGGGGCAGACCACTCTGGACTGTCATCCTGAGCGAAGTCGAAGGATCTCTTTCCATGCCATTTGCCTGTACCTCAAACGTTTCGAGGACAGAGATCCTTCGACTTCGCTCAGGATGACACACAAACAGACATGTACAAGCCAAAGACTAATGTAGTTAGAACCGGTACGAAGGCAATTCGCCCCCACGAAGACAACCAACAGAAAGTCTGGATATGACAACCTCGACCGAACAGACATTTGACCCGGTATCGCTGGAGATCATGTGGAGCCGGCTGATCAACATCGCCGACGAGATGTGGACGACCGTGCTGCGGACCGCCGTCTCGACGATCATCGGCGCAGCACAGGATTTCGGCTGCGAGCTGCTGGATGAACACGGCAACTCGCTGGCCCACTCCTACCGCTCGATGCCGGTTTTCAACCTGGTGATGCCGGAATCCACCCGCGGCATGATCCGTATCTTCCCGGTGGAGACGATGCGGCCAGGCGATATCTACGCCACCAACGACCCCTGGATGTGCGCCGGCCATCTCGATGACATCGCGATCATCACGCCGATCTTCCGCAACGACAAAGTCGTCGCGTTTGCCAACACGATCGCCCACACATCCTCGATTGGTGGACGTCTCGACGGGTTGCATGTCCGCGATCTCCACGAGGAAGGGCTATTCATCCCGCCATTGAAACTCTACGACCAGGGCGTGCCGAACGAAACCGCATTCGCCTTCATCCGCCACAACGTCCGTCAGCCGGAGATGGTGCTGACCGACATCGAATCCCAGGTGACTGCCAACGAACTGGCCACCCGGCGGATGCTGGCGTTCATGGACGAATACAATCTGGACTCGCTCTCGGCTCTTGCCCACACCGTCCAGGAACGGGCCGAGACCGCCATGCGCAACGCCATCCTGACCATTCCAGATGGGACCTACACTGCCGAAGAGCACGCCGAAGGCATCGAAGGACCAATCCCGCTGCGGGTGACGATCACGGTCAAGGGCGACGACCTGCTGGTGGACTACGCCGGCTCCGCGCCACAGATGATCCACGGTGGGCTGAACTGCGCCTTCATCTACACCCGCGCCCATACGGTCTACCCGCTGAAGTCGATCCTGACGCCGAACGTTCCCAGCAACGAGGGCTGCTTCCGGCCAATCCGGATCACTGCGCCGGAGCGGTCGATCGTCAACGCACTGCCGCCGGCGTCGGTCAATTCACGCACCAAGACCGGCTGGCACATCCACACATTGCTCTTCCGGGCGCTCTCACCAGTGCTAGGAGACCGGGTCCAGGCCGGAAACGGGTTGATGTACGCCGTCCGTGCCTATGCCCGCGATGAGGAAGGAACCCCGCACCACGCCAGCATCATCGCCGGCGGTGGACGTGGCGCCGGCCTCGGAGCCGACGGCATGACCCGCAACTGCTACCCATCCAGCGCATCGGCGGTCGCCGCCGAGATCATCGAGAACCGCGTGCCGGTGCTGATCGAGGAGAGCCAGCTCATCCCCGACTCCGGTGGACGCGGCAAGTGGCGCGGCTCGCTGGGTCAGCGGATGACCCTCCGCGCCCGTCCGGGACACACCGAGCCAGTCTCGATCTATCTCCACCCCGACAGGTTGCGCTTCCCGCCGCCGGGTGTCCATGGCGGTGAAGAGGGCCGCAAGACTGCCGTTTCGTTCAACGGACAAGACCTCGCCCCCGATGGTCAATTGACAACCGGAGAGATCATTCTCCGAACACCGGAAGACCGCTACACCGCCGAAATCGCCGGCGGCGGCGGGTTCGGCCCACCCACCGAACGCGACCCCGCCCTCATCCAACGCGACATCGATGCCGGCTATGTGACGGCCGAGGGTTGGAACCGGGAGTAAGCCCCGGTTCCACACGATCGTACGGGCGCGATTCATCGCGCCCTGCTCTGACGACGTGGCATTTGACGTGGCGTGATGCTGATTCGGTAGTCAGGAGCGATCTTTCTATATCGTCATCCCGAGCGAAGTCGAGGGACCACGCGGGTCGGATCTCTCCAGGTGACGTCAAGCTTCGAGGCTCGAGGTCCCTCGACTTCGCTCGGGATGACGGTGGGAGATGGTCGCTCCTGTTTACCGAACTGATGAATTGACGCTCTTCATTGCGCTCATACGAAGCCCTGTTACCCCTTCGCCCGCGCAGCAGCCTGGCCACCGGCCAGGCGGCCAAAGACGGAGCCGGAGGTGAGGCCGGTGCCGCCGGGGTAGTTGAAGTAGAACAATCCCCCGACCAGCTCGCCGGCGGCGTAGAGGCCGGGGATCGGCTGCTCGTCGGCGTCCAGCACTTCGCCATTGGTGTTGATGTGCAACCCACCGAAGGTGAACGTCACGCCACAGGTGATCTGGTAGGCCTCGTAGGGCGGCGTGTCCAGCACGTTCGCCCAGTTGGTCTTCGGCATCGCCAGCCCGGTCGTGCCACGGCCATCCTTGACCGTCGGGTTAAACGGCACATCGGTCTGCACGGCCGCGTTGTACTCGTGGACCATCTCCAGAAAACGATCCGGATTGACGCCGTCCAGCTTTGAAGCAAGCTCTTCCAACGTGTCAGCCCGGACACGGGTGACCTCGCGGATGCGGTATTCGTCGCGCAACAGGTGAACCACCTTGGCATCGAACACCTGCCAGGCGAACTGCTCCGGCTGGTGCAGGACGGCATGTCCGTATTTGGCATAGGTGTAGTTCCGGAAGTCCGCGCCCTCGTCGACGAACCGGTCGCCGTTGGCGTTGACCATGATCCCGAAGGGATAGGAGTGTTTCTGGAAGGCATCGCCCACCCGGAGATCACCGAAGTCGGGCGCGTTACGGTCCCAGCCGACAGCGTGCGCGCCGGACCAGTTGCCCCAGGGCGCAGCGCCGGCGTCCATCGCCATCCGGATGCCGTCGCCCATGTTGTAGCGGGTTCCGCGTACCTTGGCGACGTCCCATCCGGGGCCGAGGTAGCGGGTGCGCCACTCGACGTTGGATTCAAACCCACCACTGGCCAGCACCACCGCGCCGGCCCGGATTTCGCGGTCCTCGCCAGCCTGGCGGATAGTGACACCCTTGACCTCGCCGCGCTCCTGCAACAGCGAGACAGCCCGCGCACCGTAAACAACGTCGATCTCGTTGCGTTCTGCCGCAGTAAAGAGCTGTTCGACCAGCCCTGGTCCACCGCCGGATACCTGGACGGTTAGACCGCCCCAGAACTTGAACTTGCCATCGACCTTGAACGCCTGGTGACCATAGGCCGGATAGAAGCGGATGCCCTTTTGCTGCATCCAGATCATCGTGTCGAGGCTGCCGTCGATCATGATCTGCACCAGTTCGGGGTCGGCCCGGTACTGGGTCAATCGTTCCATGTCCTCGAAGAACTGCTCGCGGGTATAGACGCCGAAGTCGGTGTTCTCCTGCTCAGTTGGGTCAAGATCGGGGACAACTTTCAGCAGATCCTCGACGCCGTTGTAGACAAACCGCATCATCCCGCCGGTGAAGCGGCTGTTACCACCGCGTAGCTCCTCGGGCGCCCATTCGAGCACAGTCACCCGTGCGCCATTCTCGCGAGCAGCAAGCGCCGCGCAAAGGGCGGCGTTGCCGGCGCCGACAATCAGGACGTCGGTTTCGATTCCTGTCATGAACCTGGCTCCCGTTCGTGAAAACATGCATATTGTTGCCATTGCGTGTGTGGATTCCACCGCACCGGCGGTGCCAATCCAATGTAGGCAACCGGCTGGTTGACTGTCAAGACAATGCCGGCGAAACCTTCGCCCCGCAGGGGTAGGGGCGCATTGCAATGCGTCCGCCGTTGGACACCAGTAACGTTCAAGCCGGACCCGGCCCGCCTGCACTGTCATCCTGAACGAATAAGGCCGCACCCGATCCATACGATGGAATCGTGGCATGTTCACGTGGTATCATATGAGTAGTAATTCATATATGATACGAGGTATCAACTATGGCCAGACCACGACGACAGGAACAATTGACCGAAACGTTCGAATCTTGCGAGGCCGTCTGCGATACCGCTTCGGTATTCGAAGCACGCAGCTCGCTGCCGGATGCCGGCAGGACGATGGCGCTTGCTGATCTGTTCAGCGCACTGGCCGACCCGACGCGGGTACGGATCGTTGCCATTCTCGATGGACGCGAGATGTGCGTCGGCGATATCTCGGCAACGCTCGGTCTCAGCCAATCTGCTACCTCTCACCAACTCCGTACACTGCGTGACCAGGGGCTGGTCCGCTCTTCCCGACGGGGGCGGATGGTCTATTACACACTGGATGACGACCACGTCAGCCATCTCTATCGCGAGGGTTTGACCCACGTCTCTCATATTGACGGGGATGCATGATGAGTATTGCGAGCGGAACGCTCCAGATCCCCCTGCGGGAAAACGACGACCCAAACGGCTGCATCGACTGTGCCGAACAGGTCGCCCGTCAGCTCCGTTCCCTGAACGGCGTCCTGAACGTCGATGTCATCCCGGCTCCGGCCCGGATCAGCTACACCTACGAATCGGCCACAATCACCGAGACCGACGTCACTTCCCGGACCCACGAACTGCTCTCCAGCCTCTCTCCCCATCTGATCCACCACAGCCTGGCGATCGAGGGCATGGATTGTGACAACTGCGCCAAGACGCTCGAACGCGGAGTCCAGCGCCTGGCCGGCGTCGAGCATGCCGCGGTGAACTTCGGCTCTGCCCGGCTTGATCTGGCGTTCGACAGTGCTGCCACCACGCTGGATGCTGTCTCCCGCCGGGTGAACGAACTGGGCTACGACATCGCCAAGCCGGACGCCCCTCACGAATCGGAGCAGGGCGCACTCTTGCGTCTGGTTCGC
>CAZRNC010000097.1:0-8852 GCA_964601285.1 uncultured Thermomicrobiales bacterium
CATGGGTATGAGTTCAGTGGGCAGCGTTTAGGGGTGCTGAATACGTCGGCCTTCTCTCACCATCAGGCAATGTTGATTTCCGAGTGGGGGCCCACAACATACTTTCTGAATGGAGCTTCGGCTCCTGATGAGGAAGTTCTTGGGGAGCTTGCGCGACGCAACATAGCAATAGAATCAGGCCCCGTTGAAGCATTGATCGGGGATTCTCCATCGCTCTCTGGCGTTCGATTGTCGGATGGACGTGTCCATACGCTCGAAGCGTTGTTTATCGCCCCCGGTAGCTACCTCAACAGCAACATTGCCGAGCGGCTTGGCTGCGAGATCGTTGAGGAACAACTCGGATCGATCGTGAAAGTTGACGAGATGAGGATGACCACGGTTGAGCATGTCTTTGCAGCCGGAGACATTACTCGTAGTGGGCACAATGTAACGTGGGCCAGTAGCGACGGCGTCATGGCGGCCATGGCAATACATCGCTCTCTGGCTTTTGGATCGTGAGCATAGGAAGATAGCATGACTCAATCCTTCTTTGCGTTTGCCGATGCTTCCTATCTGGAAGGCCCGCCACGACAGGTTCCGGGCTTTGCAAGCCTGCATCGCATGGTGACATTGCTGCTTGCCGAGCGAGTTCCTCCGGATGGGCGCGTGCTGGTGCTTGGAGCTGGTGGTGGACTGGAACTCCAGGCATTCGCTGAGGCGCAGCCAGGCTGGACGTTCGACGGTGTGGACCCTTCAAGGGCTATGCTCAAACTCGCCAAGGAAACCGTCGAACCGTTTAAGAGCCGTATAGCATTCCATGAGGGGCTTATTGATTCTGCGCCGCATGGGCCGTTCGACGGCGCAACATCGTTGCTCACCTTTCACTTCATTTCCCGTGACCAGCGATTTGAAACGCTCCGACAAATCCGACAACGGCTGAAGAGTGGAGCGCCGCTGGTCGTTGCCCATATCAGCTTCTCGCAAGTTGAACCCGAGCGAACGATGTGGATTTCGCGTCATCTCGCATTTGGCGGCACTCCCGAAGCAAGCACCGAGGATGCAATCAATGCAATAAAGGCCGGATTGTCAATACTCGCACCAGAGGAAGAGGAGAAGATGCTTCGTGACGCCGGGTTCACTGGTGTGAGTCTGTTCTACGCGGGACTCAGCTTCAGAGGCTGGGTGGCGTACGCTGATTGATGAGCGGCTGTCGGTAGCCCGGGTTTCGAATTGAACCTGTGAGAGCCGTACACTCGTCGACCTAACCCGTATGGCCAACTACGATAGCGCAGATGATCATCGGAAGAGGAGGTGGCACATGACCAAACCACGACTACGCGATCTAGGGATCACCATCGGGACGATGCCAACCGGAGCGTATAACGCGATCACTGATGTTGCCGGCGTGCGGGTTGGGCATCGGACCGTCGTTGAGGGCGATAGTGTGCGGACCGGGGTGACGGCGGTGATGCCGGTGGAGGGGTCGGCGTTTTCGCAGATGCCGCCGGCGGCGATTCAGGTGCTGAACGGCGCCGGCGAGATGACTGGACGGTCGCAGATAGATGAGTACGGCCTGCTCGAATCACCGGTGATGATCACGAATACCCTGTCGGTCGGAACGGTCCATCGCGGCGTGATTGAGTGGTTGCGCAGCAAGGAGCCGACGATTGGCGCGATTCACTTCTCGATCCCGGTCGTTGCCGAGACATACGACGGATTCTTGAACGATATTGGCGGGCAGCATGTGACCGAGCAGCATGTCTTTGAGGCGCTCGATGCAGCGACTCCTGGCTCGGTCGAAGAGGGCTGCGTCGGTGGTGGCACCGGGATGATGCTCTATGGCTTCAAGGGCGGCATCGGCACATCATCGCGGCTGGTGGATATTGATGGCTCACCGTACCCCGTCGGTGTGCTGGTGCAGGGCAACTACGGCGTTCGCGAACTGCTGTTGGTCGATGGTGTGCCAGTTGGACGCGAGATTCAGGATCTACGCCCGGAGCGGGGTTCGGAGCTGCCGGCAGCGTCTCGGGATGGCTCGATCATTGTTGTCATTGCGACCGATGCACCGTTTACGGATCGTCAGCTTGCCAGGCTCTGCCGGCGAGGGATGCTTGGGCTAGGCATGATCGGCGCAACGGCAACTCACGGTTCGGGCGATATTCTCATTGCCTTCTCGAACCATCCGGATGTGCTGGTTGACCGGTTTACAAATGATCCTGTGTTGACTGCTCCACACATCAACGACCGGCGGATTGATCCGTTCTTCCAGGCGACGGTCGAGTCCACAGCCGAAGCGGTCCTGAACGCGATGGTTGCCGCCGAGGACATGACCGGGCGCGAAGGCAACCGTGCTTACGCCCTGCCCCACGACCGGCTGGTCCAGATCATGCGGAAGTTTGGCCGGCTGAGCTAGAGGTCGTCGGTCAACTCAGATGGGTGACTGATGAGCTTCAAACCGGGCACTCGATCGAAGTGCCTGCGGTTGCGGGAGACAAGTGTCAAGTCGTAGGTAAGAGCAGTGGCTGCAATGAAGAGATCGGCTGGTGGCATCTTTCGTCCAGCACTTCGAAGGTTACCTTGAACACGCCCCCAATCCCGAGCGACCTCAGGCGTTATGTTTAGCACATTGGTATTCCTGAGGAATTTCAACAGATCAGCTTCTGCCGTGGCCGGGTTCCGTCCAGTGTATATGCCTTCATAGGTTTCAGCGAGTGTGATGACGCTTATAGACAGCTCACTTGGCAGTAGTTGCTTGACAAACAGAATCGCGGAGGCTCGATCGGAGAGATAATCGATCAGCCAATCTGTATCGAGAAGGTAGCTCAAAACTTCACCGGAGGACGATCATCCAATGCGCGTGTTGCATAGACTTCATCAAGGAATGCTTCTGAATCGAAGTCCTTCCACGCTCCAGCAACCGACAGGATCTCTTCTACCTGCGCTTCGGTCAACGTGCCATGAAATGGTTTGTGTTCGGCTGGCAGCACAGTACCAATAACCTTGGCTCCGTCACGCAATTCCAGACGGCGGCCCTCTTCCGCAGCTTCTTCGATAGCTTTCAGGATCTCCGGCATTTCTGAAATGTCGATTGATACTGATTCACTCATGCTCTCACCTGCCTTTTGGCTATTTTAGTCAGGATCAAGTATTCCATAGACGTTTCCTACTCCTCCGGCCGGCGGGCGGACATGTTTAGTCGCCAGTAGTCGAGCATGTAGGGTGGGTCGTCGAGTGCGGCCTGTTCGGTGAGATGGTCAAGGAACCAGGCTCGAAGGTCGAGCGACGGGATACGGGCCAGGTGGGAGCCGAAGACAATCGTTTCGAGATAATCGCGGTATTCGGATGCGTCGGACATCGGTGTTGGGCGTGCCTCAACGCTTGTGTCGATCTCAACGAAGCCGGCGTTGGCCATGCGTTCGGCTGTTTCTTCGGCCGTCGCAAACTCCCAGGGACCGGCCCAACCGCTGAAATGCGGCGACAACCGTTCGTTGTGCATCAGTTTGTCGACCCGTTCCAATAGCGAAGCGATGTTCTGCCCACCGCCGGATTGGGCAACCAGACGTCCGCCGGGTTTGAGCACACGGTACAAGCTGCGGAACATGCGAGGATGGTCCGGAACCCAGTGCAACGATGCTGTGCTGAAGACGGCATCGACCGGCTCGGATAGCGTGAACTCTTGCAAGTCCGCCTGGACGAACGAGACTTGCTCCCCAAACTGTGGCACGAGGCGTGCTCTCGCTTCAGCAAGCATGTTGGCCGAGATGTCGAGCGCAATGACATGGCCGTCCGGAAGACGCTTTAGCAGGTTTTCGGTCACTCGTCCGGAACCGCAGCCGGCATCGATGACCGTTTCATCTCCGCGCAGTGGCAGGCGGTCGAGCACCGGCTGTCCCCAGACGACATGTGGGTTTGCCAGACGCGTATATTCCAGCGCGTCCCACTCAACCGTGCGAGAGGTGCGTTCATCGGTCACCGGTAGTGCTCCAGACGTTCTTGCGGGCTATCCAAATCGGGTCTCGGGGCGGAGCGCGGTGCGGACGGTCAGCATCACGTCGTTTGCCAGCAGCGCTCCGCCGTGTAGTGCTGCGCCGATAGCGGCTCCGCGTAGCCAGGGACGTTTGGTTTTCATGGCGATAATCGTGCCGCCAACGATATAGGCGACATCGGCTGCGCTGTTGATGGCAACGAAGAAAGTGAATCGCTCGGCCTCTGATTTGACGATGCCGGCGCTGATCATTCCGGCCCGTGCTGCGACGGCGTGTTGCCGTGCCCAGTACGATCCATAGAGGGCAACGGCAGTCTCGACCGTGCCAAAAAGCACAGCCTGCGCACCGATTCCCCGGATCATGCCGGACCCGGTGACGGCAAGCATCGTGCCGGCCAGCATGTTTCCAACACCCCAGGCTAGCAGGTTGTCCAACGCACGTTCCTGCCAGACGAAAAACGCCTCACGATCTCCAGCCGGGGCACCCCGGCCAAGCAGCCAGGCAGTCCGGTCCCCACGCGCCGGCACCTCGGGCAACCGGTCGCGGATTGATTGATATTGAGAAATCTGCAGCACCGTGTCCCCTTCGCCGTTTCATGTCCGCGACAGTTTAGGCAGTCTACCGTAGTATACGTTTGACCGGTGCAACCGGATCATTTTTGAAGCTTCCCAACCGGGTTGAACGCGCAAACTGTGAGAGGCGGCCACCGGTGAGTATCCCAAACTGGCGAGACGATATTGTGCAGGCGTTGAAGGAGAACGATATCTCGCTCATCGTCCACGTTGCTGACACCGTTCTCGCGCCAATCATTATCAAACTTGAGGCGGATCCGTTTTTCCATGTGGTGACGCTTTCCCGAGAGGAAGAAGGCATCGGCCTGCTCTCCGGTGCGTACTTCGGCGGCAAGCGAGGAGCGCTGCTGCTGCAAAGCTCCGGGCTAGGCAACACGCTGAATGCCCTCGGTTCGCTGGCACTTCCCTATCAAATACCATTTGTGATGCTGCTGAGTCCGCGTGGCAGTTTCCTGGAGCACAATCTCGTCCAGACTCCTTGGGGCAAGGCCGTGCCGGCGACGATCGAAGCCATGGATATGCAGATGTTCGAGATGCAGTCGCCGGAAGAGGTCGCCTGGATGATGGACCGTGGCATCAAGCATGCGTTCGTCTCGAGGAAGCCGGTCGTGCTGAGTATCACCACCCGGCTCTCCGGTGGAAAGGCAGGTAGCTAGGATGTCGACCATTGAACGGATGGATCGTTTCGAACTCACCAGCCGGATTCTGGGACTGATTGATGAAGACACCGCACTGGTAGCCGGTATCGGCAACGCGGCGTTCGAGCTGTTTACCGCTGGCCATCGGTCGGAGAATTTCTACATGCTCGGCAGCATGGGGCTGGCTGTCCCGATCGGACTCGGCCTGGCGCTGGCTCAGCCAGAGCGGCCAGTTGTCGTGATGGAAGGCGACGGTTCAGTGCTGATGAACCTTGGCGCACTGAGCACGGTCGCCCGCGAAGCACCGCCGAATTTGACCATTGTCATCTGGGACAACGCCCAGTGGCAGCTCACTGGCGGACAGACGACTGCGACATCATCAACGACCGACCTTGCTGCGGTCGCAGCTGGATGTGGAATTTCTAATGCATCGTCGCCGGATGATCCGGAAGCGTTCGAGCAGGCTGTCCGCTATGCCCTCGATGCACTGGGGCCGCACGCCATCGTGGCCCGGATCAACACCCTGAAAGCCCGTGGTACGCATCACGACGACCCGATTATGATCAAGTATGAGTTCATGCGAGCGATGGGCGTCCAGCCGGATTAGGGAGTGTGCCGTGCCACGCTATTTTGTCTTTCTCCGGGCGATCAATGTCGGCGGACGGACGGTCAAAATGGACCAACTTCGTGAGATGTTCGTTTCGATTGGCTATCCCGACGTCGAAACGTTTATCGCCAGTGGCAATGTCATCCTGACGTCGGGCGAGACAGACCCGGCTGCGGTTGAGGCCCGGATTGAAGAGGGGCTACAAGCGGCACTCGGCTACGAGGTCCTGGCGATTATTCGCACCCGCCCCGAGTTGGAGTCCATCGCTGCCCATCAACCCTTTCCGTCCGACCTGGTCGAAGCACACCGGAAATTCTATTATGTCTGGTTGCTGAAAGACGATCCCTCTCCAGGCATTCAGGATGTCGTCGAACAGACACAGACGCCGGATGACTTCCTCCATGTCAATGGCCGGCAGGTCTATTACCTTGCTCGTAAAGGTGTTGGTCAAACCACCATCAACACCAACCGCCTTGAACGCGCATTCGGGACCCCGGCAACCAATCGCAATCTCAACACCGTCCACAGGCTGCTGGCGAAATATCCGGATTGAATCCAGAGCTACCAGTCCAACCGCTCCCGCACCTCTTCGGCACGGGTGATGGAGTCGATGGTCCATTCGGGACTCTTTGGGTGCTGGCGGATCTCTTCGGCGGTGAGCCAGGTGAGGGATTCGACTTCGTCAGGGTCGCCGGGGGTTGGTTCACCGGAGAGGTATTTCGCCAGGAAGACGATGTCGACCACGTCGTTGCCGTCATCGCCGCGGAATGACTTGCTCTCGACGTAAGCAAGTTCAGAGATGGTGACGTTTACTTCTTCCAGCGCCTCGCGGCGGGCAGTTTCTTCCAGAATATCCTGGGTGATACCGGCATCCTCAACCTTGCCGCCGGGGAAGCTGAGTGTGCCGGGTGCGTGCTCCTCGTTCTCGCTGCGGATGATCGTCAGATACTGCCCTTCGCGGCAGATGATGACTTCGACGTTGACCAGATAGTGGATAACACTCACCGTTGTCTCACCTTACGATTGATGCAAATTCGTCGAGCGAGATCCCGCCGGTGATCTCGACCCGGGGTTGGTTCCAGCGCAGATCGCTGCTCCATCCTGTGCCTCCCCAGGCGGCTACCGCGCCGCGATAGCCTGCTGCTTCGACGGCGGCGATGACTCTTCCATCATACGCGCCGTAGGGATAGGCAAAGAAATCGACCGGGGCACCACTGATCTCCTGCAGCCGTTGCCGGTTGCCGGTGACTTCGGTCCGGAGCCGGTCGTCGCTGACAGTGGTGAGGTCGGGGTGCAGGTTGGTATGGCCCCCGATTTCGTGACCTCGGGCGGCGAGATCGGCAATTTGGGCGTCGCTCATCCGTGGTTGTTCATCCAGTGTAATGAAGAAGACTCCGGGCATTTCGTAGCGATCAAGCACTGCTGCCACATCCCAATGTGACCACCAACCGTCATCAAACGTCAGGATGACCGGCTTGTCCGGGAGACTCCCATATCCGTAGAAGTAGTCGTAGGCTTCGGACATGGTGATGGCGGTGTAACCGTTATCGCGCAACCAGGTAAGCTGCTGTTCGAAGCGCCACATCGAGATTGTGTAGCGACTCTCATCGTCGTCAAACTGGTGGTACATCAGGGTTGGCAGGTGCAGGTCCCGCTGCGGCGGGTTCATGGTGAATATGGGTACACCGTCGCGGCGTTCGACTGGCTGCATATCGACACCAGCCTCGATCCCGGACTCAACGCCCAGGTGACCTAGCTGCACTTCGTAGACAGTGCCGGCATGTTCCGGCCACCATTCGAACCGGGCGCGTTCGAAGTACTGGACAGTTCGTCCATCCTCGTCGAACTCCTGACTGATCGGAAAGCCGAAGACCTGGAGTCCGCCGTAGTTTTGCCAGTACTGCTGGAAGCCGTTTTGCAGGGTGTGGCCGGTCTCGACAAACCAGAAGCCGGAGTCGTCGTCACCGAGCGGGTTTTCCGGCAGCGGATCAAAAGCGGGGTCGGTGTGACCGGTTGCGGTCCAATTGCCGAGCAGTTCGAGTTGCACCTCATACGGCGTGCCGGCGTGTTGGGTGTGCCATTCCATGACAACCCGCTCGAAGTGCTGGACGATCATGCCGTCGCGCTCGAACGGCTCGCTCACCGGGTAGCCAACGATCGGCAGTCCACCAAAACGCCACCATGCTTCAACGAACAGTTCCGGCACATGGTGACCGGTCTCCTCAAAATAGACCCAGCCGTCATCTGGCAGGTCCTGCGCTTCGGTTTGGAATGGCACGAGTGCCAGACAAATCGCGACGATGCCAACAAGTGTCATGAGGTTCAGGCGTTGCAAGGGATCTCCTTCGGAGGTGTGTCGGGACGTGGTCAACCGTTTGTATGGTGACGACCATTACCCGCGATTGGTTCCCGTCCTCCGATGATACAGAACCGGGCGGGGGCATTTATCCGGAGAATGGCTGGCAAACGGGGCAGATGTAGGTGCCACGGTTGTTGACGCGGGTTTTGATGATCGGTGTGCCGCAGTTGAGGCAGGGTGCGCCCTCCCGGCCGTGGATGAACGGGAACTCGCCGTGATCGGGCTGGGCTTTGCCGTTGAGAATCTTCGCGCCTTCCAGCGGGACGGCGATCTCCATGATCGCGACGATGGCGTCGTAGAGGTCCTCGATCTCTTGCTCATTCAGACCGCTGGCGAGCCGTTCCGGATGGAGCCGTGCGCGGTAGAGCGCTTCGTCGACATAGATGTTGCCAATGCCGGCCAGGAACTTCTGGTCAAGCAGCAGCGGTTTGAGGCGGGCAACTTTCCGGCGGCTGATGGCAGTGCGGAACCAGTCGTGGGTGAACTGTGGAGAGATAGCGTCTGGCCCCATTTTCAAGGCGTTGAAATAGGCTGCTACGTCATCACCCGGCATCATCTGGACACGGGCGAAGTGGCGGATGTCGGTCAGATAGAGGATCGAATTGTCTTCGAACGTGGTGATCAGATGGGTTGATTTGTGCGGCATGGGAGCGTCGAACGCCGGCACCGGGTGACCGGCGGCGAATCCGGGAATGGCATCGCCACGGGCGA
>CAZRNC010000098.1:0-8818 GCA_964601285.1 uncultured Thermomicrobiales bacterium
AGCTATGCTGATTGCTTTCGCGACCGGCTGGCAGCAATCGAACGCTACCGGTATCTAGACGAGCCAGCCATGCAGGCGATCTACCGCCGGCTTGCAACCCAACCACTCGGTGGCAATTGGGATGGCTATACATTCTGTCAACTCCACGGCGATCTCGGCCCCGGCAACATCATCTGGGGCAGCGCCGGGGTGACACTGATCGACTGGGAGTTCACCCGTGCCGGCGATCCTGCTGAGGATCTCGCCTACCTGCTCGTCGAACAGACGGTCCATCCGGCCCACCAGCAGGCACTCTTCGACGGCTATCTCGCTGCCGGCGGTAGCTCGGAAGCGCTCTCCCGGCACACTGCCTACCTGCCAGCGATCTGCTTCGATTCCGCCCTCTGGTGGGCAGACTACGCGCTCGACCGGGGCACTGATCCATCAACTTTCCCGGAAGTGCTGGAACGCTTGGACCGAACGGAACGTCTGCTGGCGCACGCCCGGCGGTAGAGACGACCCGCTGGGTCGTCTCGATTCCTCATGTTTCACAAGTCGAACGTACGCCAAGAAGAACGGTGGTTTGATTGTCATCCTGAGCGAAGTCGAAGGATCTCGAGCCACGGATCTTTCCAGGTGCCGTCAAGATTCGAGGGTCGAGATCCTTCGGCTTCGCTCAGGATGACAGATAAACCGGCATGTGTAAGCCAAAAATGGAAGTATCCGAACAAGCTCTAGCTGAAGCCGCGGCTGCCGCCGCCTCCACCACCGCCGAAGCTGCCACCTCCGCCGGAGAAACCGCCACCACCGAAGCTGCCGCCTCCTCCGCCGCCGCTGGATGATGAGTAAGGCTTGAACACCTTGGATGCCTCGTTGAACATCGAGAAGAGGCCGTTGCTCATCCCCTGGAGTCCACCGGACATGCCACTACTCACATCCTGAAGGCTCGGGATGCCACCACCCAGCCAACCGCCGCTGGATGAGCCGCCAGCACCTGGAATGATGACCATTCCGCCACCGGTCCGGGTATATGGCCGGCGCAACGGACCGCCGCCGTGCCAGGGACCATACCAGTGTGGGGCAGGAGTATTCACCCGTGCGAACTTACGAACCCAGGCACGTTCCAGCCCGAAAGCGATGGCATATGGCAGGTAGGAAGAGAAAACCGCCTTGGCTTCTTCGACGTTCTGGTAGCGTTCGATTTCCATCAGGTAGCGTCGGAACGCTTCCCACTTCGCGGCAGCCTCTGCGCCGGCTTGCGTCCGGCGAGGCATCTGCTGGGCGAAGATCAGCATCGTAACGCCCAGGATCAGCAGGGCAATGAACGGGAACCAGACCATCGGTGCGAACGAAGAAATTGCTGCAGCTACAAAGAACCCGATGGCACCGGTGCCGACCATGATCCCGATACCGACAGCCGTCCAGGTGCGTCGCACTACCTGTGGATTCTTCTCCACGTAGCCATGATCGACCAGTTCCTGGTACATCTCTTCCTTGACCTTGGCCTGCTTCGAGGAGAACCGCTCGCGGATCCTGGAGAGTTTCACTTCGTTCTTGCTGCCGAAGATCGCATCGAGGGTTTCGCGCTCATACTTTCGCAGCCCATGCTTGGTCCCGGTCTTGCGGTAGGTCCAGTCCTTGTTGAAGTTAATACCCAGCACCTCGCTGGATGTCTCCTCGATGTGGATCACGCCCCGCTCGGCGAGGTCAACGATCGTTGCGAGGACATCATGGTCGTCAGCAGTCAGATCGACCAG
Source organism: uncultured Thermomicrobiales bacterium (assembly GCA_964601285.1). Classification (GTDB taxonomy): domain Bacteria; phylum Chloroflexota; class Chloroflexia; order Thermomicrobiales; family CFX8; genus CAYWXR01. The sequence goes on from CAZRNC010000098.1 coordinate 1,737, forward strand.
CGCACCAACGACACCCGGAGGCAGATCGTCTGGCGGCGTTCGCAGAATGTCGATCGGCAACGCCACTTCCGGGTCCTTGCCGCGAGCCTGCCAGAGCAGATAGGAACCGACCGGCCCACCAACGAGGATCAGCACGCCGAGCGCAAGGAATGCGATGTTCGCAAGCGCCCGTAGCGGGGCCATACGTTCTTCACGCTCTCGTGCGGCATCGTCAGCAGCTTGCCAACCCGGCCGTTGGGCAGCCGTCATCGCCGGGAACTCGGCGCGCGCTTCAAAAGCATCGCCTCGTCGGATGTTCGCAGCGTTGAAGAGAATAGTCTGGCTGTTGATCATCTGGATCGAGGTTGCTTCAGTGCGCAGGGTGTAGATGTCTGCTGCAAGCTCTTCTTCAGTGACCGCTGCCGGCAGATTGAGCGTCAGACTCGCCTGGCGAACATCGGCCGCGAAATCGGTATCAATCGCCCGCCACCAGATCTGCTCGCGTCCGGTCTCCCCATACACTCGCAAACCGCCAATGACGTCGTATTGCAGGGTGAAGTTCCGGACCTCGTTCGACGCAGGTTCGAACCACCAGCGAATCTCTACCTCACCGGAGGACTGACTAACCCTGAACCCGCCGGGACTTCCCGAGCCGGACTGGTATTCCCGATCACCCTCAAACACCCGGATGTTGGTGATTTCATCGACACGATCCAGCGGGATGATCGCAAACCCCTGGGTAAACCGGCCACTGGTGAAGTTGATTGCCTGTTCTTCCGTGACGGTAAATGTGCCATCCCGGTGCAAATCGATGGTGACATCGTAGGTATCCCAATGCAGCGTCTGGTTTTGGGCACCAACGCTGGCAGGTGCGAGTGTCAGCGCGATGAGCAACCCGAACATTGCCATGAGCATCTGCACCGAACGCCGGCCAGTGCCTACACCTTGCTTCTTCAAAGCTGTTCCTCTTTCAGCGCGCTGGTCGTCGTTCGTTCTCAGTCAATTCTACGCAGTTGAACGAACGTGCATCGGATGGAGCCGGTAGAGTATGCTCCCGGCATCATGTACAGATCAGGACAACTACGCAACCCAACTCCCGAGGATCAGCGTCTTGCCCGGCAGCAGGCGGTTTCATGGTCAAGAGCAACCATGGCCGATGCCGGTACGGTGTTTCTCGATACCGAAACAACCGGGCTTGACGAACGCGCAGAGATCATCGAGATCTCGATCATCGATGGCCGGGGAAACGTCCTGCTGGATACGCTGGTGAGGCCGCGTTCGGCGATTCCGGCAGATGCCATGGCCATCCACGGCATCTCCAACGAACAGGTACGCAGTGCTCCTGGCTGGCACGACGTGTTTCCGGATCTGGAACAGGTACTGAGACAACGACGGGTCGTCGTCTACAACGCGCCATTCGATGCACGGATGGTCGCACAGATGAACGCATTGAACGGCATTCCTGCCACGTTCACCGGCTGGGAGTGCGCCATGCAGCAGTTTTCCTCGTTTGCCGGCGTCTGGCACGAGCGCTACGGCAACTATCGCTGGCACCGGCTGGATGATGCCGCAGCCCGGTTTGGCCACGCACCAGGCGGGCACCGGGCATTGGCAGATGCCCTTGCCTGCCGCCTGGTCGTCGAAGGAATGGCTCGCTCAGTTGGATGACGTGGCGTGCTCGGCCCGTAGCTGGCCGCAGGCAGCGCTGATCTCCACCCCGCGCGAATAGCGCACCGTTGCCGGGATGCCGGCGGCTTCAATGATGCTGGTGAACCGGTTGATCGTCTCGACCGTTGGGCGTGCATAGGGCGCGGCCGGCGTCGGGTTATAGGGGATGACGTTGACATGGCAGCGCAACCCCTTCAGTACCGCTGCCAGTTGACGGGCATCCTCGTCGGTATCGTTCACTGTGGACATCAGCGCATATTCGAACGAAACCCGCCGTCCGGTGGTGTCGATATAGCGCCGGATGGAAGCGATCAGATCCTTCAGTGGCCAGCGATCGTTCAGCGGAACAAGCCGGGAGCGCAGCTCGTCGTTGCCGGCATGGATCGAGATGGCCAGATTGACCTGGTATGGCTCGTTGGCAAGCTTGTCAATGAACGGCACGACGCCCGATGTCGAGACGGTAATCCGCCGCGCGCCGAAGCCCATGCCGGCCGGATCGTTGATAATGCCGATCATCTTCATCGTGGCGGCGTAGTTGTGGAATGGCTCGCCCATGCCCATCATCACCAGGTTCGTCAGCGGACGGCCCGCCTCGCGAGAACGCCGGGCGATATCGACAACCTGGGCAACGATCTCGCCGGCGGTCAGGTTTCGTTGAAGTCCACCCATGCCGGTCGCACAAAACGAACAACCCACGGCACAGCCAACCTGGCAGGAGACGCAGACGGTCGCCCGGTCCGGATAAAACATCAACACCGTTTCAAGGGTCAGTCCGTCCTGGGTGCGATAGAGCAGCTTCACCGTCTCGCCATCGTCGGTATGCAGATCGAGGATCGGCTCGATCGCCGGCAGCGGTAACTCTTCCTGCAACTGTTCACGTAGTGCCTTCGGCAGGACGTTGATCTCGTCGTAGCTTGCCGCCAGATTGTGATAGAGCCAGCGGAAAAGCTGGCGGGCACGGAACGCCGGGTGGCCACGTTCTGTCACCCATGCTTCCAGCTCGGCCAGTGTCAGGTCGTAGACGCTCACTGGCCGGGAGCGCCGGGATGTCAATTCGATTGGTTTCGTAAGCAGATCACTGTTTTCCATGCATCAAGGATACTCCGCGAGTCCAATCCCGGCTTGACATTCTGCGAATCGAAACGTACCTTCTACGCCTGAATGTTTGTATCGTTTCGACCCAGGCATCGTGCCTCTGGAAAGCCAGGCAGTTCCATGTTCACCACGCCAAACCCGGCCCTTGCAGCTGCTGTGCTGGCGCAGGGCTGATTTCCTATCGCCGGCACAGCTTGCCACACGCTTTCTGATCATCTGGAATCATCCACCAGGGGGAATATCGCTGTGCCTTCATGGAGCCGTTACGAAGAAGAACTCGAAGACGACGACGAGGTCGCCGGCGCGTATGACGTGCGCATCCGCCGTCAACCACGCAAACAGGTGCGGTCCGGAAACCCCGACCGGGCCGAGCAACGTGAGCGGGAGCGCCGCCGGGTAGCGATCAGCAAACCGTTCAAGTGTCGCCATTGCAACGCCTTCATCGGCGAACCACCAACCGGCGGCCGGCAGCGGAACCACTGCCCGAGCTGTCTCCACTCGCTACATGTCGACCTCAAGACACCAGGCGACCGTGCCAGCGAGTGCGGCTCGCTGATGGAGCCGGTCGCCACCTTTTACCGGCCCAACGGCGAGCAGGTGATCGTTCACCGTTGCCGCGGCTGCGGCGTGGAACGTCACAATCGCATCGCCGCCGATGACAATGTTTTGCTGCTGGAGAGCCTGGACGTCGTCGATCCCCGGTAGCACGACCTATATAGATATGGGGCCGTCACGTTGCATGTGACGGCCCCGTTCGGTTTCGTTATCGCCAACTGGTGACACAGATATCCGGATGCCGGGTAAACGAGGTCTCATCGATCTTCAGGACGACAGCGTCCTCGATCAGACGATCAACCATATCCGGCCGGAAGTATTTCTGCCGGCGATTGGCGGGTCCATGGGAGACAAGGAAACCGGTAACGACACCTGCCTCAAGAAAGAGCCGGTCTTCCAATCCCAGCAGCACACCATCGGACGAATAAACCTTCAAGCCTGGTTGGATGGTGAACTCCTGACGATACCAGCCACGATGAACAGGCACACCGGAAATCATGGGATGCTCCCTTCCGCGGGGAAGTTTAGCTAGCATATCTGGACATCATCGCCTCCAGTAATTCATCGGCGTCGGTCTCCTTGTCCGGAACAAGGCCCCAGAGCAAGCCCTCTGCGCCAGATTCGAGCCAGGCACGAGCCTCGCGGTCACCATTGCGTGTATCGTGTATTGCGGTAGCGATCACGGCCGCACAGAGCCGGGAATATGGATCTATCCCTTTGAGGGACCGGATGGTGTTCAGGGTTCTTGCAAGCGTCGGCATGGTCTGCATCGTGGTCTCCTTGCCAGTTTTGCCCGGTGAAATACCTGGGGGCGAACAACCGGGTTCGCCGGAGTGGAACCGGGCATGTGGTCGTGCAGTGTTCCCCGGAATGCGGGGCAAACAAGCGATTGGGCAACGGTTTGCCCTGAGCCGGCGAAATCCTGACAGATAACCGCATCGCCGGAACCTCGCCGTGTTTCGATTGTAGGTTTAACCGTAGTTTAAGCCGGGTATAAGCCAGGTACAAATCAGGGACACAGGAAGGTGTGCCCGGTTCAGGCTACGAATCGGCATTGCGCAATGTGTATCTCTTCTGTGCCCGTTGAGCAGACTCGGCGCACCTATACTGGACATTGCACACCCGAACATTCCGGGCAGTACCTCCGTTCGGAATGATCTCCAAATCTCCCCTACGTAGTTTCCCCGGCGGTATCCCACCACTGCCGGGGAATCGTTCTATCTGGCTGGAGGAGGTCGGATGAGACGCTTGAATCAACTCCGCCTGGAGGCGGGATATTCCATTTCAGACATCGCCCTGTTGATGCGTGTCGATGAAGAGACTGCTTGCCAGTGGTTGAGCGGGCAAGAGCTGCCCGACAGCCAGCAACAGGAACAACTGGCGCTCATGTTCCGGGTGCAGGTGCACGACCTCAACGGCGAGGAGCCGGCCACCACCAACCGCATAGACCGGTTGCGCGACCGGCTGGCATCAGCCGGCATCCGGGTTCCATCGCTCTAACCCTGCACGGGCCGGCACCAATCGACTAGGATAGAGGCGGTACACCGGTTATCAGCCAGAAGCAGGAGCGATTCGATGTCGGAAGCACAGGAACAGACAACAACGCAGGTCGTGAGCCGCAGGCGGAGATCGCTGCTCCGGTCAGCAGAATACGAACGGGCGCGCAGGGAAATCGACAAGCGACCGGCAGGCCCCAGCAAACTCTCCGACCCGGGCATGGGCTCGCCAACCACCCCGCTACCACCCGGAACGGTTGCCGATGGCACCGACGGGTTCATCCGCCATCCCAAGGTCGCCGGAAACTTCGAGGCCGACCAGGTCTAGCAACCGCCAAACGATCCACTAGATACAGTTTTTCGCAGGAATACCGGAGAATGTATATCTCCGGTATATCCGTGTGTGCAAGTTTCGCATCTACAATCAGTGTACTGTACGAAACCGTTACTTCCGGACCACATTCGTACTTTTCAAGAGTATCGGGCGATATCGGCGCCCGGACGACGCGGACTGGCAATGACGCCGGCCGCAATAAACGAAGAAGGGTTGGATCAACGATGAGCGCCACACCATCCCTGGCTCGGACTCTGAACACCATTCATGCCTACCGAAACATCGAGCCACACACCCGGCTACGCGCCGCAGTTCTCGCCTCGGGAGTAGCCGAGGCACGGGCCGGCGATGAAGAAGCCCGGCTCTGGTTAGAACACTGTGCGATCAACTATCTCTGGGAACTCGCCCCGGACGACAGCTACGACTGTGAAGGCATGCTTTCCGAACTGCTCTCGGAAATCTCCAGCGGCACCCCCCGCTCCCGCCGCAGGATCAGCTGATTTATTCGATTCCCTTTCCAGACACAGCAACGCCCCGGCTCGATCGAGCCGGGGCGTTGCTGTTTGTTGGATGGCTTCGCTTGCGCAGAGGCGACTTGCATTCTTCCCGTTCCAACGATTTGCAGTTTCGGCTTGTGCGTGCCTCTCTCACTGTCATCCTGAGCGGAGCGAAGCGGCGTCGAAGGATCTCTTTCCAAGGGACGTGCCTCACCTCGAACGCTTCGTGGCTCGGGATGACAGGTAGAGTTTGTCGCTCCTCAGTTACATTTCAACTGTTTACGCTTCTGGCTACCGCGGCCCGACCAGGATCTCGATATCGTAGCTACCGATCAACGTGCCCGAGTGGTGGATATCGTTGCCGATCTCGTCCTGGAACAGGTCCCAGGTTGGGACGTAGTGGGCGTAGAAGCGGGTATCACCTTGCTCAAGCCCCCAGGTTCCACACCCCTCCGGGAAGTAGGCGGCGACGACATAGGCAGTGTATTCGCCACCGGTTGCGCAAAGCATGCGCCACTGGGTGCTGTTGATCGTCACCCACATCTTGCCGCGATAGTGCCTTGTATCGCCGGGAGCCTGCTGCAGTTCGATGCTGTTCTTGATGTATTCGTCCCACTCGCGCGAATCGTGGTTCTGGATGTTGGGGAAGATTACGTGTCCACGGTCGTCGGAAGTCTTGCAGGTCACTTCAGTGGGATACGGTTGCTTGTTTGCTACCGTCCAGTACTCCTGCTCGATGCAGATTTCGACGCCCTGAACACCGGCTCCGCCAGCGGAGTGGACCTTGATATCCAGCGCCGCACCGCGGCCAATCGCGAAGATCGGCACTTCAAGGTTCACGTTGGAACCCGGCGTCAGAGTAAAGGTGAAGAACCGTTCATAGGTTCCGCACTTCAGGTTATCGGCTGTCGGGTTCTCCGGCAGCTTGTTCTCCATGATTGTTTCGACCTTCTCCTCGTAGTTGGTCGTTTCAACCTCGAGATCATTCAGATAGAAGCAAACCAGGTAGGTGCCGGTCGCCAGCGGGCCCCCGGTCGTGCCGCCACGGCCGATCAACTGGTCGAAGGCCCTCCGGCCAACGATCGGCAGGTCGTCGTCGTCGAAGCCATTCACTTCGTAGACACGAACCCAGAAGTTCCGCAGGTTGACATCGCTACACGGCCGGAACTCGGAATCATCCGGATCCGAGGTAGTCGGCAGACAAGCCAGAATGCTGAAGCGGCTCTTCCAGAAAATCCTGTTGGTTTCTGACCAGCTCGTGCCAGCCACCAGGGTGAAGGTATCCGCCGGGTTTGCCGGCTTCGAGTACTGGTCCGGTACGACGTCGACATTCAACTGGTATTCGCCCGGTGGGACGTTCGGCAGGTGTGCCCAGCCATCTGCGCCGCTGATACCATGCCGCTGGTAGGGGAAGTCTGGATTCTGGCCGGCGATGTGGAACTGTACGCCCTGGATCGG
>CAZRNC010000099.1:0-8747 GCA_964601285.1 uncultured Thermomicrobiales bacterium
TCGGCCCGAAGGGCCGCAACGTGGCGCTCGACAAGAAGTTCGGCGCCCCGACCGTAACCCACGACGGTGTCACCGTCGCCAAGGAAATCGAGCTTGAGGATCCGTTTGAGAATATGGGCGCACAGCTCCTCAAGGAAGCCTCGACCAGGACCAACGACGTTGCCGGCGACGGCACGACCACTGCAACCGTGCTGGCACAGGCGATTGTCCACGAAGGACTTCGCAACGTTGCCGCCGGCGCAAACCCGATGCTGCTGAAGCAGGGCATCGAGCTGGCCCGCGATGAAGTTGTCACTTACATCCGTGGCCTTGCCAAGGAAGTTGACGGTAAGGAAGACATCGCCCAGGTCGCCGCTATTTCCGCCGCCGACCGTGAGATTGGCGACCTTATCGCCGATGTCATGGACAAGGTTGGCAAGGACGGTGTCATCACCGTTGAAGAGTCCCGCGGACTGGCCTTCGAGATCGAATTCACTGAGGGCATGCAGATCGACCGCGGCTACATCTCCCCCTACTTCGTCACCAACACCGAGCGCATGGAAGCCTCCCTCGATGATCCGTACATTCTGATCACCGACAAGAAGATCTCCAGCGTTCAGGAGATCCTGCCGGTTCTCGAGAAGGCCCTTCAGGTCACCAAGAACTTCGTCATCATCTCCGAGGATGTCGATGGCGAAGCACTCGCCACCCTGGTGGTCAACAAGCTGCGCGGAACCGTCAACTGCCTGGCCGTCAAGGCTCCGGGCTTCGGCGACCGCCGCAAGGAAATGCTCCGCGACATCGCCATCCTGACCGGTGGCACCGTGATCTCCGAGGAAGTCGGCCGCAAGCTGGATAGCGCCACCCTGGAAGACCTGGGCCGCGCTCGCCGTGTCGTTTCCACCAAGGACGACACCACCATCGTTGAAGGTGCTGGCGAGGACGACCAGATCAAGGGCCGCGTCGAGCAGATCAAGGCTCAGATCGAGAGCACCACGTCCGACTTCGACCGCGAGAAGCTGCAGGAGCGGCTGGCCAAGCTCTCCGGTGGCGTAGCTGTCATCAAGGTTGGCGCAGCGACCGAGACTGAGCTCAAAGAGAAGAAGCATCGCGTTGAGGATGCTCTCTCTGCCACCCGCGCAGCAGTCGAGGAAGGCATCGTCCCGGGCGGCGGCGTCTCCCTGGTGCAGGCGATCTCCTCACTCGACAACGTTTCGGCTGAAGGCGACGTCCTCACCGGCGTCAACATCCTCCGCCGTGCGCTCGAAGAGCCGATGCGCGGAATTGCCGAGAACGCCGGCATGGACGGAGCGGTCATCGTTTCGACGATCCGTCGCCTCCAGGCCGAGAAGAACAACCCGAACATTGGCTACGACGTGATCCGGGCTGATTATGGCGACATGATCGAGTGGGGCATCACCGACCCGGCCAAGGTCACCCGCTCGGCGGTTGAGAACGCTGCCTCGATTGCAGCCATGATCCTCACCACCGAAGCCCTCATCACCGACCTGCCGGCCGAAAACGGCGGCATGCCGGCAATGCCGGGCGGCATGGGCGGCATGGACTACTAGAGTCCAGCTAACCAGCAAGCAGGCACAACGAAACGCCGCCCCGGATTTCCGGGGCGGCGTTTCGTGTGTGGTTATCCCGTCCGGTTGAGGTAGGGGGCAGTGATAATCTGGAGTGTAGATACTCTCATTCAATTCTGTCGGGATGGGTGACAATGCACGCAGAACATCGTGGCTACGGGCGGCGAGACCGCATTGCAACTGCGCTGATGGCGACCGCGGGTGTTTCGGCGCTGATTGCCGGGATTGTGGCGATCTTCTCATCCAGCGAGACGCCCGGAAACGGACAGCTTGCTGAAATGTGGTGGGCGTATGGGCTGCTGGTTTTCTCTGGTCTGTTCTTCATCCTGGCCTGGCGTCCAAGGGCATCTCCCGGTGTTTGGGAGCTTACCTTCGCGCACAAGGTCGCTGTTGCTATCACAGCGCTGACAATGCGGAGTCCGGCGATCGATCGTGCTGTTGAGATAGCCGTCGTTGACGGGTTATTGGCGCTCGTGATTCTGGCAGGGTATCTGCTCTCACGTGGCTACCTGGGGTGGCAGCGAACTTAGGGCGTCCCGCAGTACCAGGCCACAGGGAATCTGTCGTAACCAATAGATTTAGCCGCGCAATTCATTGCGCCCTTGTTTGATCACTGGGTCGTTGGACAAGCGCAATAAATTGCGCGGCTACATCTATGAGGCACGTGAAGACGGTGGGAAAACTACGCCCACATTGCCGGTTCGGAGTCGTCGGACTCCATGGTGGCCTGCCCTCCGGAGAATCCCATTGGGGATCCGTCGGCGCGCCAGCAGGCGGCACCTTGCATGATGCCGGATTGCTGGTCGACCAGGATGCCGTTCATGCCGCCGGCGACACGGTAGACCTGCTCGACGACGTGGCCCTTCGCTTCAAGGGCAGCCTGGAGTTCGTCCAGGCTCGGGAACCCGCGTTCGATTTCGAGCACCGGCCCACGGTCCCAGATTCGAGGTGCTTCGACGGCTTGTTGCAATGTCATACCGTGGTCGATGACGTTGATGATGCCCTGCATAACCGTGCCGAAAATCCGGACTCCACCGGGTGTTCCAATGGCCATGAACGGCTGGCCATCCTTCATCACCAGCGTCGGCGACATTGAAGACAGGATGCGCTTGCCGGGAGCGATCGAGTTGGTGCGTCCAGGTGTCGGGTCCATCAGGTGCATGCAGTTGTTGAGCAACGTTCCGGTTCCGGGCACGGTCACGCTGGAGCCGAAACCGCCGTTGAGCGTCTGGGTGGTAGCGACGACGTTGCCGTCGGCGTCCATCGCGCAACAGTGGGTGGTCGATGCGCCTTCGCCCTCCGGCGAAACTGCGGCGGCATACTGCTGTGTCCGGCCCATGTCGATTTGCGACCTGCGTTCTTCGCCGTAGGATTTGGATGTCAGCCAGTCGATTGGGACGTTGGTCGTCGTTGGGTCTGCCATGTAGCGGAACCGGTCGGCGAAGGCGATCTTCATCGCTTCGGCGACGAGGTGGACGGTCTCCGGTGTGCCGAAACCCATCGCACCGATGTCGAACCCTTCGAGAATGTTCAGCATCTGGATGATGTGTGTGCCGCCCGACGACGGTGGGGCCATGGCAACGATCTCATAGCCACGATAGGTTCCTCGTACCGGCTCACGCTCGTAAATCTGGTAATTCTCAAGATCGTCTTTTGAGATCAACCCTCCGTTGCGCTGCATGTCCTCAACGATCGCATCGCCAAGCGGGCCGCAGTAGAGGTAGTCCGACCCATGTTCGCCGATGGCGCGCAGCGTCTTGGCATAGTCGGCCCTTACCAGCGTCGATCCGATTGGGGCCGGTGTGCCTCCTGGAAGAAAGATCTCGGCGCTGGCGGGGTGGCGGCCGAGGTTTACTTCCTGCATCTTGATGATTTCGTGCAGGTAGGGGCTGACGGTGAAACCGCCGGCAGCGTAGCGGGCAGCGGGTTCGATGACCTCGGCGAGGCTCAGCCGTCCAAACCGCTCGACGGCCGTCGCCCAGCCGAGCAGTGTGCCACCGGTCGCGACGGCCAGATAGCCGGTTGAGTTCAACTCGCCCTCAACGTCATTGTCCAGGTTGCCGGGGATCGGCGTGAACATGTCCTCACGTGCTGCCAGCGGGACGGTGGCGTAGTTGTCGATGGTTGTGCAGGTGCCATCTGCCAGCCGGATGTTGATGAAGCCTGCGCCGAAGATGGTAGTCATCATCGGTTCGACGACCGAGAGGGCGAACATGGTGCCGATTGCGGCATCAACAGCGTTGCCACCGCGGATGAGCAGTTCATTGCCGGCTAATGAGGCAAGCGGGTGGTTCGAGGTCACCATGCCACGAGTTGCCGTTGCCGGCTGTTTGATGGTTGTGAACATGGAGATCATGCCTCCCAAACGGTTTCGCCGCCGATAACAGTGGCGCTAACCGGTAGCTCAGACAGCGACATCGGGTCGACGAGCCGCGGATCGTCGGAGAGAATCGTGAAATCGGCGAGCATTCCGCGCCTGATCTGTCCCTTGATCTTCTCTTCGAAGGTGGCGTATGCGCCGGCAAGGGTGAACATCTCCAGCGCTTCCTCGACAGTGACCGCTTCTTCGAGTGCATAGGACGCGCCGGAGCCGGTGCGCTCGGTGACGGCTGCCTGGATCGACTTCAGCGGTGCGAAGTGCGACACCGGACAGTCCGACGAGAAGACGAGCTTGATGTTCTTGTCCAGGAACGATCGGAACGGATAGGTGAGCTGGATGCGCTCCATGCCGAGGTGTTCGATGAATCCGTCACCGTATTCGATAATGAAGACTGGCTGGGAGACCGGCACGACGCCGAGCCGGGCGATACGGTCGATGATGTCCGGCCGGCAGATGCCGCAATGCTCGATCCGGTGGCGGTGGTCATCGCGCGGCATGGCGGTGATCGCCTTCTCGTAGGCGTCGAGCACCATGTCGATGCCCCGGTCACCGATGGCGTGAATAGCGATCTGATAGCCTGCGCCGTGCGCCTGCATCACGTAGTCATCCAGCACCTCTTGAGACATCATTGTGAGACCAAGATCTTCGGTGCTGCCGGTGACGAATGGTTGGGTAACGGCGGCTGTCCGTCCGATCAGCGAACCGTCGATGAACATCTTGATCGGTCCGACCTTGAGCCGGTTGTTGCCCATTCCCTGCGAAATGCCGAGTCCAACGACGTGCGGCAGCAGCGCCTCGCGGATCATCATGCTGGTGCGGAGCTTCAGCAGCCCACGTTGGGATGCAAGCTGATAGGCACGAACATGGTCGGCGGTCGAGGATCCTGCATCCTGCGAACTGGTGATGCCGGCCTGGATGTAGCGGTCGTTGCAGATGCGTAGCGCCTCGACGTGGTCTTCCAGCGTCGGAACCGGGACTTTGCCCCGGACCGGTTGCTGGGCAGTCTCGTGCAGGACTCCGTTCGGATAGCCATCCGCATCAAGCACGAAGTGACCACCTTCCGGGTCAGGTGTGCCTTTGGTGACGCCGGCGACTTCCAGTGCCTTCGAGTTGACCGCTGAGAGGTGTCCGGAACCGTTGACGATGACGACCGGGTGCTCGGTTGTGGCCCTGTCCAGATCGTGTCTGGTTGGGTGGCGCCGTTCTTCCAGCTTGTTGTCGTCGTAGCCACGTCCGAGAATCCAGGTGCCCGGTGGTTGGTTGATGGCTCGTTCATGGACTCTGGCGACGATGTCCTCGATTGATTTCACCGATGGATAGCCAGCGTCGATGTGGTTGGCGATCGTGCCATAGCCGATCATGTGATTGTGTGCTTCGTTGAAGCCTGGCACCATCGTCCTGCCGGCCAGATCGAAGCGGCGATGGCCGCGAGGCAGGGCGTTCTCGGCAGTAGCCCGGTCGCCGGCTGCGACGATCTGTTCGCCAATGACGGCAACTGCTTCTACCTCCGGATTGGCCGGATCCATCGTCAGGATCGTGCCGTTTGTATAGAGAATTGCGTCGCTCACCGCGCCCCTCCTCATCGGGATCTCTGCATCAATGTAGCCGTGGCAGACAGTAGTGGAGTTTGGGAAGCAATGTCAAGATTCGACCTGTCTCACTGTTCGCCCGATTCGGTATAGTCGCACCAGATAGGAGGGACTCGATGGAACCGTTCAAACTCGAACCGATCTATCAGCCTCGTGTCTGGGGCGGCTATCGATTGCAGCCTGGGTCCCTCGATCCAGTTGGAGAAGCCTGGCTGGTATATGAAGGTTGCCGGGTGTCCGATGGCACATGGGCAGGTTTGACCCTGGCTGAGGTGACGGAGCAGGCTGGTGCGACGTTGTTGGGTGAGCCGGTCGCGGCACGGACCGGAACCCGGTTTCCACTGCTGATCAAGATTCTTCACTCAACAGAGTGGCTTTCGGTTCAGGTACACCCAAACGACGAACAGGCCCGAGAGCTCGAAGGTGATGATCAGTTCGGCAAGACCGAGGCCTGGCACATTCTGGAAGCTGAGCCGGAAGCCGCTGTGGTCTACGGCCTGGCCGGCAAACACACATCTGATGATTTACAGGAGTATATTGCTGCCGGGCGGCTCGGGGATGCGCTCAATGTGCAGCATGTTGCCGCCGGCGATACGCTCTTTACTCCGGCAGGCTGTGTTCATGCGATCGGTCCGGGCCTGCTGACGTACGAAGTCCAGCAAACCAGCGACATTACCTACCGGATCCACGACTGGGATCGTCCGGCAAGCGCAGGTCGGGTGCTGCATCTCGAAAAGGGGCTTGCAGTGATCGGCGACTGTGGCGGGCAATCCGTTCGCCGGTTGGAGAGCACCGGCAGCGCAACGCTCGCAACATGCGAGTTCTTTGTCCTCGACGGTATCCAGAGTGATGGAGAGTCGGTGGAACTCGACACTGGTGGCGACTCGTTTCATGCGATGACCGTATCCGCCGGCGACGTGAAGGTTGATGCCGGTGGGCAACAGGTCCATCTGCGGCAACACGAGACGGTGGTAGTTCCAGCTTCAGCCGGCAAATATCGGGTGACATCAGCTAATGCATTTTCGTTGCTGGTGTCCTACGTGCCCTAGCCGATTCGGAAGCTTTCCCGGCGTTGCATCAATTGACGAACAATGCTCATGGCGACAATCCGGCCGGTCTTTGGATTGTCGACGGTCGGGATGCCGCGGATTTCGAACTTCATCCAGCCAAAGTCACCCTCGACTTCAACCTCATGCTGATTGCGATCGACCGCCGGGTCAGCGATAACGCAGACTTCGGTCCTGTCCAAGCCGATTCCTGCCAGGCTGACTGCAGCGGCGACGTTGATGCTCTCCGGGAAGATCAATGCACCCTCGCGGGCCGGGCCGCGAAACATCTCCAGCGGGCCGGTGAGTTTGTCCGCTTCATCGTGTGGAAGCAACGTTCTGGCCGGTTTACGGACGTTGTGGGTGACACGGTCGATGCCACCAACGGCGGCAGCGGAGATGGCGTCGAGTGCACCGATGGCGCCGGAGGCTACCTGGGCGGTCGCGCCTCCTTCAATCGCCGATTCACGGATCGTTGCTTCTAGTTCCGGGTCGGCCAGCGCTCCGACGCCGAGAAAGATCAGGTCGCATCCTGCCCGTAGTATCGAAGGGCCGTGCGCACGCAATGCGTCGTGCCCGGCAGCTTCAACGACCACTTCCGGGTTGAGCGCCAGTAGTGCTTCAGCGGTGGTCACTAACGGGATATTGCCGATGTTGCGGGGCCGTTCGGCGTTCTGGACAAGTGCTCCGGCGAACAGAATGGAGTCGTCAGCGTGTTCGTTAGCAAGCTCGACGACTCTGGAGCCGATTGCTCCCAACCCGATGAGTCCAACTCGTAGCGGCGCAGATTCCATAGATCGACCCCTGTCTCAGAATGGTGTGAGCGCAATGACGCGCACCGGGCTACCGCTGCCGTCGACGATCTTCAGCGGCGCAGCAATTAGCAGGCTACCGGTGGGCGGGAGTTTGTCGAGATTGCAGAGGCTGGCCAATCCAAGCTTTCCTGCTCCATGCATGATGGCATGGTTCGGGAATGGTGGGTCGAACGTGCCGGCCTGTCCGGCGTCGGTCCCGACTGATTCAACCCCTACTCCAAGGACATCCCGCGTCAATGCAAGAAACTCCGAGGCTGCCTTGTCGAATCCGGGAGTGTGCGGGCCGTTTTCGTCTGCATTGAAGAAGTCGGCAGGATCAGTTCGATAGCCCCAGTCGGTCCTCAACAGCACCCAGGCACCCTTGGGAATCTCTCCATGCTCTGCTTCCCACTCCCTGATGCCATCGACGGTCAGCAGGAAGTCAGCGTTTTCGGCGGACTGTTGGCTGACGTCGATAACGCACGCCGGCCCGACAAAGCTGGACGGTGGCAGCGTGTCGCAGGTGTTGTCTGGCAGATCCTTGCCGGTTACCCAGTGGACCGGCGCGTCAAAGTGCGTGCCGGTGTGCTCGCCCATGGTGATGGTATTCCAGTACCAGGCAGGGCCGGCATCATCGTAGCGTGATACCTGTTGCATCGAAAACCCGGGAGATTGGGCGAAGATGGACGGCAGTTCGATGACCGGGGTATTGGCGTCCAATGGTTGGGTCAGGTCCACAACCTGGATTTTGCCGGTGGCGAGATCGGTTATCAGGTTCGCGAGCGAAGCAGTCATGATGGACGTTACTCTCTTCCCATGGTGCGCAGGTGACGCTGAAACTGGAACCGGTTTTCCAGCATTGGTAAATCGGTCAGGAATCCGGCCGGCCCTTCGGCCGAGACTTTGGCGATCAAGGTGGTAAGTTCGTCGGCATCCAGCGCTGAACGGAAACTCTCCACGAACTCGGGGACGGTTTCGACCTGTGCGGTTCGCGGGATGCCTGATGCGTGAGCAATGCCGGCGAGATCGCTGCCGGTTGCGGTGGCCGTCGGGAATCCGCCGACCGAGAGCAGGCTTTCATTGTCGAACACAACATGGATCAGGTTCGATGGACGATAGCGGGCCATCGTGGTCAAGCCGCCAAGATTCATCAGGATCGATCCGTCACCGTCCAGAACGACGACCTTTAACTCCGGGCGGGACAGCGCGATGCCAAGTCCCATAGAAGAAGCGAGTCCCATGGCATGGAGCAGATAGAAGAAGTTGGGCCGGTGGCCCAGCGATTGCAGTTCTGCCGACACCGCACCCATGATGGTAACGACAACGCACTGCTCCAGGTCGGAATAGATTGCTTCGAGCGCCTCGATACG
>CAZRNC010000100.1:0-294 GCA_964601285.1 uncultured Thermomicrobiales bacterium
TGGACGACGAAAAGGTAAACGGTGTCACCACCCGCTCGCCAAGTGACTCCCGCAGGAACGACGCCAGCCCTGCGCCGATACCAGTCGCATCAATCACTACCTGCCGGACATTCCAGCGACCCGCCAGGTTGCGTACGCGCTCATGCAGCGTCGTATGCCGGGTTCCGGTCCAGTGGTGCCAGCCAACGATCTCGAACCGTGGCTGCTCGCGCGGCACGATCCGGACGATCGCCACCGCCGTCGAGTCCTTCCGCGGCTGTGCCCTGCGCACCTGCTCGCCTTCTAACCCATGCT
>CAZRNC010000100.1:304-8698 GCA_964601285.1 uncultured Thermomicrobiales bacterium
CGGCAACGTCAACCGTCATCGCATAGACTGCACCGTCGTCCGGCCCGGATTTGGGCGAGAATCCACCCTGGATCAGCATCCGCCGGTCGTCGGGAAACAACCCACCGGTACCATCCAGCTCTTCCAGTTCATATTCGGTTCGAATGAAGGGATGCTGCTCACCAAGCAGCGCCATCTGCCGGCGGACATACTCGCCATAGACCGGTAGCTCCTGGGCAACTTCACGCCAGGGAACCCGAAACACGCGCTGGATACCGTCCGCCCGCTCCAGGTCGCCCAGCAAGCGCATCTGCCGGGCCAGCAGGGTGTTGCCGGACCAGACCGTGCCCAGAAAGACCGTCGTCGCATTGGTGGATGCCGCCATCGGCGCGAAGACGCTATCCCAGACATCCGGTTCGATGTCCTGCGCCTCGTTCGCCACCAGCAGCAGACTGGCAGTGTTGCCCCGGCTGTTTGCGCCGGGCGCAGCCGAAAGAAACCGCACGCTGGCCGCACCAACCTCAACAATCGTCCCCTCACGCAAGCGCAACTGATTCAGCGTCAGTGGGGTTCGCAATCGCTCCAGCAGCCGGTCACGGGCGATGATGCCCTGAGGACGGAGCGCAGGAAGGCCAACAACGATGTTGCCACCAGCCAGCCGGTAACGGCTCAGCAGAAACGCACAGAGCTGGGCCAGCATCTCATCTTTGCCGGACTGCCGGCTGAAGACAACCGCGAACTCTCGCCCCTGCCCCTGCACCACGCTTTCAGCAATCGCACGGGCGACCGGAAGCTGATACCGGCGTAACTCCCGCCCGGGCAACACCGCCCGGCTGAAGAGGCCGGGGTCATCATGTACCAGCTGCAACCCGCGCTGCAACGCCTGCCGTTCACTCACCAACCACCGCCAAACAGCCGGCCAAGGACATCCCCGACAATCGCCGCAACCACCAGATAGAACAGCGAATCGACCCGCCGGCGAAGATCACCAATCTCCGCCGCCAGGTCGATCACCATCTGCCGGGTCACCGCCTCGTGCGCCGTCGCCGGCGAAAGATCCACAACCTTCGGGTCGGAACGCCGCTCCCGGACAAGCCGGGCCAGGCGGTCTGCCGGACGTTCGTTCATCATGCACCTCCCACACCCATCTCGGTCAGGATCACCGTCAACGCGCCGGTCAGGTCGTCGGCAAGCTGGCCGGAAATTGCCCGCTGTGCCCGGACGTTGTAGGCAATCGCGTTTGCCAGCCGGGCAACCGTCTGGGCCGTCCTGCCCGGATCACCTTCAAGCGCATCGACCGCCATCACCCGCCGCAGAATCAACCGCAACGAGGCGATCTCCTGTTCCAGCGACAGGTCACCACTGCCGGCGTCGATCAGTTGCTGGATCGTCCGCTCAACCAGTTCCTCGTGCCGGCCGGACCGCACCAGCTCGGCAAACAGGTTTGAACGTTCCAACCGGTCCGAAACGTCGCCCGCTGCCTCGACACTTGCCGGGACACGATGGGCTACACAATACTCACCACCACCACGAACCGCCCAGGCCCGGCAACCTGGACGTGCGCACCGCTGCGACATCATCCTCGCACCGTCCTCTCCAATGGAATTGAGATGTTTCGAGCAAAGATGCGAGCACGCCAATTGACGGTCGGGGTGCCAGCCGCTAGCGTGACGCTATTGATTCAAAGAGAGGAACGAAATGAAGACGCTAACCATCGAGTACTGCTCCGGATGCGGCTACCTCGGCAAGGCCGCCAGTCTGGCCGAACTGGTGCTGCGAACCAACGCCAAGACCGTCGGCGAGGTCCGCCTGGTGCCCTCCGGCGGCGGCGCATTCGAAGTGACCGTCGACGGAACCCTCATCTACTCCAAAAAGGAAACCGGCCACCACCCCAACCCCGACGACATCCTGGCAGCGCTGGCATAACCAGATTCCCCCCGCAGGGGTAGGGGCGCATTGCAATGCGTCCGCCTGCAACGCCTCGATGTTCCGGCAGGAGCAGACCACTTCATCTGTCATCCTGAGCCTCTCTTACCGTCATCCCGAGCGAAGTCGAGGGACCTCGAGAGTCGGATCTTGCCGGGAGAAGTTAAGTGAAGTTAAGTCTCGAGGATCGGGATCCTTCGACAAACTCAGTAGTTCGACCAGCGTATCGTGTCATGCAAGAGTTTGGTTCGTTTTCGTAGGGGCGTCTTGCATACGCCCGGTTTGACGCCTCGATGTTCCGGTAAGCGCAGTCTGCTTCATCTGTCATCCTGAGCGAAGTCGAAGGATCTCTTGTCCGCCGACGTTGGCAAGTGTCGAAGGCATTCAGCCCAGCCAATGCATCCGTGGCTCGAGATCCTTCGACTTCGCTCAGGATGACAAACAAACCGGCATGCACAAGCCGAAACAGGAAATCGTTGCAGGCGGACGCATTGCAATGCGCCCCCATTCGGGGATCTCCCCCCACCTCCCAACTTGACGCACCACTCCCGTTCGTTTACAACGTTATGTACCGGAAAGAGGCGGTCGAGCGACCGCACGAAAACGGAAGGGAGCCATCATGGCTGAGAAGCAGAAGGTCACCATCGAGTTCTGCACCTCTTGAGGATATCTGGCTAAAGCCGCCAGTTTGGCGGAGCAGATACTCCACGACCACGTCGACAAGGTCTCCGAGGTAACGCTCATCCCCAGTAGCGGCGGAGTCCACGAAGTGACGTTCGGAGAGACCGTTCTCCACTCCAAAAAGGAAACCGGCAACCATCCGGACCCCGACGACGTTCTGGCCAGGTTCGCCGGATAAACACGCGTCGATTCCACTCCCCCGGCTGCATTGGCCGGGGGAGTTTTTCGTTCAAAACCCGGCCTTCATGCACATGTACGCAGTTCCTGCGCATCCACATGACCACATGCGTTGACTCTACCCCTGGACATAACCATATCGCGCAACCACCATCTGCGCGATATGGTTAGATAGGCATACCGGCATTGACCGGTTGACACCAGCCACAGCCTCATCTAGACTGATCCTCAAATGTATTTGAACGTTCAAACTATTTTGTATGAACTGAACAGATACGCTGGGGGAACAGATTTTCGAGCCGCAGGACATCTACGAAATCGACACGGTCGAGAAGTTACGCACGATTGCCAATCCGCTGAGAATGCGGATTCTTGGCTGTCTCATCCCTCAGGCGCGAACCGCGAAGGAAGTAGGCGACCTGCTCAAGGTTCAGTCCAACACTCGCTACTATCACATCGCTGAACTGGAAAAGGCCGGCATGGTCAAGGTTGTAGATACGGTCATCACCTCTGGCATCCAGCAGAAGATCTACCGGGCGACCGGCAAATACTTCCGGATCGTCCCTACCCTGCTCCATAGCAGCGACCCTGAACCTTCCCAACCCGTTGCCGACTTCCTTGCCAACACCATTACCAACACGGTTGATGATCTTCGTCGCACCTTTGCCACCGGCCTTGCGGCCGATCGTCCCGGCATCACCAACGTCAGCAGGAGGATCATCAGGACCAGCCCTGCCAACGCCGAAGCATTTCGGGAGCGCTTCAACCTGCTCGAACAGGACTTCGAAGCAATGCACGACGAAAACGCCGAAATGCCGCTCGAACTGGCATACGCCTACTTTCCTTACGTCGACGCCGACGAACCCCCGAAGGAATAACCCGGGCCAACATCCACAAAACAAAGGAGGTGAAGCACCTAATTCCCGGAGTGGCAATCATGGCCGTGGAAGACGGCCAACCATGAACCTGCGACCGGAATACGAAATTCGAGGAGAAGGAACCAGAATGTCAAAACCCGAAATCCAGGAAACCCTGCTGGGAACGTCGATTTCACGACGCACCGGCCTCCGCATGAGCTTGCTCGCCCTCGGAACTGTCGCAGTCGCACCACTGCTGGCAGCCTGTGGCGATGACGATGATGACGAACCAACCGCCGTTCCGACCACCGCCCCGGCGGATGGCGACGATGACGAAGAAGAGGCCACCGAGGCTCCCGAAGGTGACGCCGACGAGGACGAAGACGAAGACACCGGTGACGACGAACCAACCACCGCACCGGACGAGGGCGACATTGACCGCTCAGCCGTCGGCGGCGACCTGATCTGGGGCCGCTCGGGCGACTCCGACACCCTCGACCCGCAGTACACCAACGCCTCGATCTCCTGGCAGGTGTTCTCGCACATCTTCGATACGCTCGTTTCGCGCAACATGGACCTCGAGTTTGAGCCGAATGTCTGCGAGAGCTACGAAGTTTCCGAAGACGGACTCACCTACACATTCGTCATCCGCGACGGCATGGAGTTCCACGATGGCACGCCGGTAAACGCCGAGGCAGTCGCCTTCACGTTCAACCGCGTTATCGACCCCGCCACCGGCGGACCGACCGCAAGCTGGGTCGACTCGATCGACGAAGCTGTGCTCGTCGACGACACCACCGTCCAGTTCAACCTGAACCGCGCCTTCTCGCCGCTGCTCGGCAACATCTCCTCCGCCTACTTCGGCATCCTGTCGCCGACCGCCGTTGAAGAACTCGGTGACGATTTCGGACGCCAGCCAATCGGCAGTGGCCCGTTCAAGTTCGAGGAGTGGGTTCCCGGCGAGCGGATCACCCTCGTTCGCAACGACAACTACACCAACCGCCGCTCGTTCAACACCAACAAGGGCGCCCCGTATCTCGACCGCATCATCTTCCGCAACATTCCGGAAGAGCAGACCCAGATCGCAGCTTTCGAGACCGGCGAGATCAACTTCCTGGCCATGCCGGCCCAGCAGATGAACCGCTTCCAGGACGACTCCAACTACGAACTGCACATCCCGCAGCAGTCCACCAGCATCGCCTTCATCGAGTTCTCGATCGTGGACAACGATGGCGAACTTGAGTTCATGGAACCGTTCGACGACCTCCGGCTCCGCCAGGCTGTCGGCCATGCCATCGATGCCGACACGATCATCGACCGCATCCTCCAGGGCCTTGCCGTTCGCAACTTCGGCCTGATGCCAACCGGCGTCTACGGCTTCACCGAAGACATCAACGAATTCGGCTACGAATACGATCCGGAGAAATCGGCAGAACTCCTCGACGAAGCCGGCTGGACCCTCAACTCCAGCGGCGTCCGCGAGAAGGACGGCAACCCGCTCGAAGTTGTCTTCTGGACCTGGAACGCAACGACCCAGGAGCGCATCGCCCAGGTTATCCAGGCACAGCTGGAAGAGATCGGCATCACCGCCCGGCTCGAGACGATGGAAGTCGCAACCGTGCTGGCACGCCTGCCGGACAACGAATCCCACCTCGACCTCATGGGCTGGGGCTGGTCCGAGTCTGACCTGCTCTACATGATGACCGATGGCGACGGCCAGATTGGCCTCTACCAGCAGTACAACCCGGAATACGCGCAGCATGTCAGCGACGCCCGGTTGACGTCAGTCCTTGAAGAGCGTGCCGAGCACTACTTCGAGGCGACCAAGCTCGTCCTCGCAGATGCAGCCGCAATTCCGCTCTGGAGTGGTGTCTCGGTCTGGGCAACCCGTGCGCAGGTCAAGGGCTTCCACCTTGGCCCGCAGGGCTACGCCACCTTCCACGACGCCTACCAGGAACTGTAAGCGCTACTGGCTACCGTCCGGAGTTCACGCTCCGGGCGGCAGCCCCATTTGGGGGTGTCGATGCTTGCCTATCTGCTCAAACGGCTTGTCAGCACAATCCCGGTGCTGATCGGGGTTTCTATCCTCGTCTTCTCGATGGCCCGCCTGGTGCCTGGCGATCCGATCGACATCATGTTTGCCAACCAGGCGCCACCCAGCCCCGAGCAGCGTGAGAACCTGCGACGCAACATGGGACTGGACAAGCCAATCCACCTGCAATATCTCAACTTCATGACCAACCTTGCACGGGGCGATATGGGACAGTCCTACCGTAGCCGCCGGCCGGTCACGGAAGAGATCCGCAACCGCTTGCCCAACACCATCAAACTCACCGTCGCCAGCCTTGCCGTCGCGGCTACCATCGGCATCCTTGCCGGGATCATTGCCGCCGTCTTCAAGAACACCTGGATCGACTTTGTCAGCATGTTCGTCGCCATTCTCGGCGTTTCGATACCCGGATTCTGGCTCGGGTTAATGGTCATGATGCTCTTCTCGGTCAGGTTAGGTTGGTTCCCCGTTGCCGGGGCGGATACCTGGAAACACCTGGTCTTGCCGGCAGTGACGCTCGGGGTGCTTGCATCGGCGGTGCTCGCCCGGATGACCCGCTCCAGCATGCTCGACGTGCTCAACCAGGAATACGTCCGCACTGCCCGCGCCAAGGGGCTGCGTGAGACGGTCGTCGTCATGCGCCACGCCTTGGGGAATGCACTCATTCCGATCATTACGATCCTCGGCCTGCAGGTTGGCGGGCTGCTCAGCGGTGCGTTCGTGATCGAAGCGGTGTTCGCCTACCCCGGCATCGGCATGCTGGCCGTGAACGCCCTCGCCAGCCGGGATTTCCCGCTCATCCAGGGCATCGTCCTGCTGGTCGCGACGATCTACGTGCTGGTGAATCTCTTCGTCGACCTTCTGTACGGCTTTATTGATCCACGCGTGCGCTACTCGTAACGCCAGGCTGATGAGAGGATAGAGGCATGGCAGATGCCATTCCACAACCAGTAACGCTCCGGACACCGCTCGCAGAGCGTGCGGCCGTCAGCCAGCGGCAACTCTTTTTCCGCAGACTCAAGCAGTCGAAGCAGGCCATCGTTGGCCTGGTGATTATCGGACTGCTGATCCTGATTGCCATCTTTGCTCCATGGCTGGCCCCGCAAAGCCCCACCCAACAGAACCTGATGGATCAGTTCATCCCGCCCAGCTCGGCACACTGGTTCGGAACCGACGAATTCGGCCGCGACATCCTGAGCCGGATCGTTCACGGCGCGAGAATCTCGCTGCAGGTCGGCATGATTGCCGTTGGTATCGCCATCGTTGTCGGCACGGCGATCGGCCTGCTGGCCGGCTATTACGGCGGCTGGTTCGATATGGTCAGCCAGCGGTTGATCGACGTGATGCTCGCCTTCCCCGGACTGCTGCTGGCGCTGGCCATCATCGCCGTCCTCGGAACCGGCATCCAGAACGTCATGATCGCCGTCGGCATCGGGTCGATCCCTTCCTACGCCCGGTTGGTGAGAGCGCAGGTGATGTCAGCGAAAGAGCTGGATTATGTCGAGGCAGCCCGGTCAATGGGCGCACGTGACCACCGGCTGCTGATCAAGCACATCTTCCCGAACGTCATCTCCTCGCTGATCGTCCTCAGTTCGCTCGGCATCGCCGGCGCGATCCTCTCGGCAGCGGCGCTCTCCTTCATCGGCCTTGGCGCACAGCCGCCAATGCCGGAGTGGGGCGCAATGCTCAGCCAGGGGCGCGACTTCCTGCGTGACCAGTGGTGGATCACCACCTTCCCGGGCATCTTCATCGCGATCACCGTGCTCGGCTTCAACCTCGTTGGCGACGGCTTGCGAGATGCGTTCGACCCGCAATCGTCGAAATAAGAGAAAGGCATCCTGTCCTTCATGACAGACCGATCAAATCCGGCAACCGACATCACCAGCTACGACACCCTGGAGAGTCTGGCACCAGTCCTGATGGAGAAATGGCTCGTTCCCGGCGTCACCGTCGGCATCCTCAAGGATGGCGAGCGCACGCTCCACGCCTTCGGCACAGCCAACCTCGATACCGGCCAGCCGATGCGCGAGGATATGCTTCTCCAGATCGGCTCGATCTCCAAGGTCTTCACCGCCACCCTGGTGATGCGGCTCGTCGACGAAGGAAAGCTCGACCTCGACACCCCGGTCCGCGAGTACCTGCCGGAGCTTGAACTGAAGGACGCCGACGCACTCAACACGATCACCCTGCGCCACACACTCAGCCACACCAGCGGCCTCTTCGGTGATGTCTTCGACGACCACGGCGCAGGTGATGATGCACTGACCAAAGCCGTCGAGGAGTACAAGGACGTCCGCCAGTTGACCGCGCCCGGCGAACTCTGGGCCTACTGCAACAGCGGATTCAACCTGACCGGCGCCGTCATCGAGAAGCTGCTCGACACCACCTTCGAGGAAGCGATGAAGGAGTATGTCTTCGAGCCGCTCGGGCTGGACCATAGCTTCTTCTTTGCCAGCGAGGCGATCACCTACCCGAACAGCGTCGGCCACACCCAGGTTGAACCGGGCGAAGATGAGCTTGAAATCGCCCGACCCTACCAGCTTCCGCGTTGCGTCAACCCGGCCGGCGGCATCATCGGCAACGTGAACGACCTGCTCTCCTTCGCCGAGTCCCACATCAACGGTGGCAAGGCCGGCGACGAGCAACTGCTCGATCCCAAACTGGTCGCTGCAATGCAGGAAGTCCAGACCACCGCTGCCAACTTCTCCGACGAATGGGGCATCG
>CAZRNC010000101.1:0-8656 GCA_964601285.1 uncultured Thermomicrobiales bacterium
AACACACCGGCATGTACACGCCAACACCGGAAGGAGTTCGAGCAGCCGGACGCATTGCAATGCGCCCCTACCCCTGCGGGGAACGTGGTGGAGTACGCCAGGCTTGTCGGCCCGCAAACACAAATCACCCCCACCGGATGCCGGTGGGGGTGATGGAACGTCTGGTTTAGCCTAGCGCCCGGTTTCTGGCTTGGTGATCTTGCGGCGGCGCTTGTGCTCTGCTTTCCGCATTTTGGCGCGGCGCTGCTCGCTCTTGCTAACGAAGCGGCGCTTGCTGCGGAACTCGCGGAGTACACCGGAGGACTGCAGGTCCTTGGTGAACCGCCTCAGCAGGGCGTCAAAGCTTTCGTTGTCCCTGAGTTCGACCTTCATGCATTACCACCCCCTCTCAAGTCGAGATTTCTTCGGTATCTCACCTGAGCGGGTGGATACTCCATCTTTGACCATACCGCCAAAGACGGCCCGTCAACATCCCATTTTACCGCACCAGCCTTCCAGGAACACCCCGAAAGAGATGTTCGAAGCCAGTCCGCTATACTCTGTGCCAGTGGATTCGCACGGCAGACGCGAGCGAGGTCAGGTGTCACACGACGTCGGAGTCATCTATTGCGGGTCGTGCGGAGCGATGAATCCGCGCGCAAATCACTACTGCTCAGCCTGTGGCCATGCCCTGGTCGATGCCTACCATGCTTCCGAGGGACTTCGGATCTACATGACACCGGATACCGCGGCCACGCTGGTAGACATCGTTGACCCGGGCGCAGATATCGACGTTCTTGAAACCACGGAAGATCTGCCCCGGGATTTTGTAAAAGTGGCCCTGCCAGATGGCCGAACCGGGTATGTCCGGCTGCAAGAGGTCGAACAGGTTGCCGGCGACCTGGAACCCGCCGAACCAACGCGACGTGAACCGGTTGGCTGCATATCGTCGACTGCCCTGCTGACGATCATTGTCCTGGCCGTGCTGGTTGCGGGGTTCGCGTTGATCGTCTCATTCCAGTCAACTGACGCCAACGCCGACCTCATCGCCGTGCTTTCCTGCATCGTCGTCGTGCCGTTCTTCATCCTGGTGATCGGGTTCTACCTCTACGTCCGCAAGCGAGAAGACGAGATCCTGAAAGAGCGCGCGACCGGACATCCCGCGTCGCAGCGCGAGCAGCACATAGAGGAATGAGATCCAGTTGGAAATTCAAGGAACAGTTGAGGGTCTCCGGCAGTTTGCCATCCACGGAGACCCTTACACCCAGATCTATTACAGCGTAGACGACAGCCCCGATGCGATCCAGCAGGCGCGCCTTGGCACGCACGATCTCCCCGACGGTCTCAAGGTTGGAGACAGGATCATTATCTACTCGGTACTCGGCATCGTGGCCGAAATCCGGCTGGCGGATCAACCCTAGCGGTTGTTTGGAATCACCCGCAGCAATGCCCGCAACGATTCACGCAGGCCCGCCTGCTCCTCGGGTGAGAGTCGCCGCAGTGCGCGTTCTGCATTGTCGCCATGTGCCGGCAACAACCGTTCGACCAGATCGCGCCCGACCTGGGTCAGGTTGTTCAACACCACCCGGCGGTCTCGCGGATCGCTCATCCGGTAGGACAGGCGCTGCCGGACCAACCGGTCGAGAATCCCGGTGATCGTCGGCGTTGATACCCCGAGACGTCGAGCAAGATCAGAAACTCGCGTCGGTCCTTCGTGATAGAGAATCGTCATCACCCGGAGTTGCTGCATGGTGACCTGTGCTGTTGACCACGCCTCCGAGATTTCGTGGGATGAGGGTTGTAGCCTCACCACGGTTTCGCGTAAGAGATCTATCAGTTCATCCAGTGAATCGGATTGAGAAGCCTGTGGGGTCGTTGGCGATTGCACACCTTGCTTGATGGTTTGCCCTCCAGACACACCTATTTCCTCTCCGGAACGATTGGCTGCTTTAGAGCAACAGAATCAATAGTCTGAGTCTAGCTGTCTGTGCCATGCTGCTCAATAAGAACATGGTCACAAATTTCTCTGGGAGTCGACACCTTTACGAGAACAGTGTATACGAAGATTCTGTGTTGTGGGGCACTCTCTCTGGTACTATTCCGGTTTGTGCGCCCGGAGTGGGCGCGGCACAACGACAGAACCGGTCGAATGTGCATCCGAGCCGAATGGTCCAGAGAGGCAGATAGGCAGATGGCACAACCATTTTCCATCAACGCAACCAAACGAACGATGACCGGCAAGCGCGTCCGCCGGCTCCGCGTCGAGGGGCTTGTCCCGGCAGTGATCTATGGCACTGTGGTCGAGGATCCGATCTCCATCACCGTCGACGAACGTGAACTGCAGCGCATCTACCAGGCAATCGGCAGCTTCACGCTGCTTGATGTCAACCTGGAAGGTGAGGTCTACACCGTATACCTCCGCAACCTGCAATCGAACCCGATCAAGCGACGACCGGTCCATGCCGAGTTCTTCGCGCCAAACCTCCGGGTTGCCATGACGGCCAACGTGCCGCTGCACCTGGTTGGCGAGATCAAGAACGAAGCACTGATTGTCACCCAGGTTCGCGAAAGCGTCGAGCTTCGCGGACTTCCGACCGATCTTCCAGGCTCCCTGGAGGTTGACATCTCCACACTGGTGACCCTGGACGACGCTATCCACGTTAGCGATCTCGCTATTGGTGACGATATCGAAGTCCTGACTGATCTCGAAGAACTGATCGCCCGTCTGACTGAGCCGCAGCTGGTCGTTGACGAGGACGAAGAGGCCGTCGAGGGCGAAGAGGCTGCTGCCGAAGACGCTCCGGCCGGCGAAGAGGAAAGCTCCGACGAAGGGGAGTAATCCTGAACTTCAATCTGATACTCCACGAGGGCGGCCGCACTGGCCGCCCTCGTTCGTTTCTACTGGTAGGCTTTCAGCGGTTCGAGCGCAGCGAAGGGGTGTTTCAGTGACCGGGAACTGGACCGCAATCATCATCAACTACAACGGTAGCGGGTTTATCGAGGCTTGTGTCCAGGCACTTGAGGATTGCACGCTCCGGCCCGCCGAAATTCTGGTGGTGGACAACGGCTCAACTGATGACTCGCTGCTGGAGATGAACGGCTTCCCGCGAGCACAGGTGCTGGCCCAGCATCGCAACCTGGGGTTCGGGGGCGGCGCCAACGTTGGGCTGGCTGCTGTCGAGACCGATTACGCAGTGATTCTCAACCCCGATGTCGAAGTCGAAGCAGCATTTGGCGACGCGCTGGTGGCGACGTTCGACGCCAACCCCAACCTCGGTGCTGCCGGATCACTGCTGATCTTCCCGGATGGAAAGACGATCCAGCATGCCGGTGGAGAGGTCAACTGGCCGCTCTGCACCACCTACCATCACCACCACGGTGCGGACATTGCTTCCGTCGACCTGATTGCCCGCGATGTTGGCTATGTTACGGGCGGAGCTATGGCGCTGCGCATGACCGCGGTGAGGGAAGTCGGCGGATTCGACGAGATGCTTTCGCCGGTCTACTACGAAGACGTTGATCTCTGCATGGAGCTGCGCAAAGCCGGCTGGGCGATCCGGTTTGAGCCGGCGCTGCGGGCACTCCATCACGAGGGGTCAACCCTGAAACGGTCCCCTGCCTACTTCCAGTTCATGCATCGCAACCGGGTCCTGTTTGCCCGGAAGCACCTCTCCGCACACGATTGGGCCACCGGGTTCGTTCCGGCGGAGCTGGAACGATTGCGTTACGAACTCAACAACCTGGACGGTATCGACGGACTCACCATCGCCGGTGCGAACGCGGTGGAGTCATTGGCCAGAAGCGTTGATATTTGGGATAGTCCGGCGATGCTCAACCAGGAGCCGTACGACCTTGCATCTCAGGCATTGGACGAGGTTCGCGCCGGCTGGGACACCACCCGAAAGCCATCGGCCAGCAGAAACCCGCTGGTCAAACTGGCCGCCAAACTGGACAATGCCATCGGCCCGCGACGCTATCTGGACGCGGCACTCGGCAGCCAGCGATCATTCAATGCATCCGTCGTCCGGGCGCTTGAATCCCAGGAACGGGTGCAACGGGAGCAGCTGGCGACCACACTGCTGCTGGCGATCGACCTGATTGGACGGCTGCAGGAAGTGGCTGTATCTACTTCGGTGCCTGAACACCCGGAAATGTGACATCCCCACCGAAATAGATGCGTTTCGCCCAATACCCACCAGGCAGAAACGGCAACGCCAGCGCCAGCGGCAACCCGCAAATGTAGAGAATGTCCTGCCGGACGAACCAGACTGCCCCGATCACGGTGAGCACCAGCAGGATCAGAAACGGAACCGCCCAGATCATCCCCTGACGGGCATGCTTCTGGATGAACGGGTCGCCTTCCGGCCCGCCTTTCCAGGCAGTGAGTGGAACCATCGGGGTAAAGAGATAGCACAACGCCGCGACCAGCCTGCGCTGGGAGCGCGCCTTGTTATCCGACCTGGTATTTGTCATATGCAACGCTCATCGGCACCCCGGCCAGCAACTCCTGACGCATCGCGTCTTCTGTACCAGCCAGCGACTCAACCGCCTCCAGCACTTCAACCATCACTTCTGCCGGAACGACAACCACGCCGTCGGCATCGCCGGCAATCATATCGCCTGGGCGCACCAGCACCCCGCCGAGCGTAACCGGATGCCCAAAGCCGCTGATCCGCCAGCGCAGAATCGAAGCCGCCGGCGAGCGATGACGCGAGAATGTCGGGAAGCCCATCTCGAGCAGCTTCGGCACATCTCGCGTGCCGCCATCAATCACCGCGCCACGGCAGCCACGGCCACGGGCGGCGGTTGCCATCAGTTCGCCCCAGTGGGCAGCCGAGGTGTCACCACTGGTATCGACAACGGCGATTGAATGGGCAGGGATCTCATCCAGAAACTGCTTCCGCAGATCCCAGTCGTCACCTTCGAGTTCAGTCGCCGGCGCACCCTTGCAGGTAAACGCCAGCCCGGCCATCCGGTCCTGCAGCGTCAACCCCTGAATCGCGCCGTCAACGACCTGGTTGCGGAGGCCACGCCGGTCGAGTGCGTCGGCAATCGCCCCGGTGTACTGCTCTGCGTAACGACGAACGAGATCCTCGATATCCATGTAATCGCTCCTGCTATCGTTTCGAATTAGCCGGCAAAGCTGTAGTGAACGTAGTCGTACTCATCCGGTGGCCCCATCGCAACCCACATCTCGCCCTCGGACGGCCGGGCGATGACCGATGCGAAGGTGATGTAGTCGCCAGGGCCATCGCCAAGGTGCCGGCAGATCGCATCCGGCGCATTCTCCCGGTCGCGGAAATACTCCATTGTCCGCTCCGGCGTTACCGAGCCACTGTCGGCCCTGATCAGTTCGGTCATCCGGTCGAGCCGGGAGCAACTGTTCTGCATCCGGTCCGGTGTCGACGATTCAAGATCGGCCAGTTCGCTGGCGACAAAATGGTTCGAGTGCGCCAGGATGCCATCAACCGGATCAAGCCGGGCCTCACGCTCGACCGCCAACTCAATGTCAACCGCGTTACCACGGCCATCCATCATCAGGACGTTCCGCGAAGATGCCCGGGGGATATCGGAAATGCGGGCCAGACCGGCTTCGAGCGAATCATGCTCGAGCAGCGTTCTGGAGAGCAGATAGCGCGGGAACCCTGCCCGCCAGTTGCCGGTGTTCAGGAAGTTGGCGAAAACCGCCATGCCCTGGTCATTGATGCCAATGTAGGAAATCTGACCGGCAGGGGTTAGCATCAGCAGCGCCGGTTTGTCCTCCGGTGTAACCCGCATGACGATGCCGACGTCACGCGTACCGGCCGGCAGATCAGCGTTCTGACCGGCGATCGGGATACCATCAGCCGTGTGCTTGCCGGAGACAGTAAAGGTCGTACATTCGTGCGCCAGCGCCTCACGGGCCATGGCGGCGGTTTCGGTGCCATCTTCGCCGGGTGCGACGGCCAGTTCTGCCCGCAGCTGGAGGATGAACGCATCCTCAACGCTGATATCAGCCCCTTCGGCCAGCCCGGTCAGTTCTTCAACAAAGTGCGGCGAATAGCGTTCGATGAACGGCATGTAGAGCCTGGAGCGACTACGGGCGGTTTCGTGGTCAACATCCTTGCCGGCAAGATTCCTGAGCGCCATGGTCAAATGCGCTTGCACATGGTCACGGGCGAGGCTGCCATGCTGCCGCCCGATCTCATGGTTGCTGCCACTGAACTCAAAGTAAGGGAACTGCATTCAGATACTCCTGTCCCGGCTATCCGGGTTTCGTAGACGGGCCATCGACAGGGCATCGACATACTCGCCCTCCCGAAACGCATACCCCCGGTGTCTACCTTCCTCGACAAATCCGAACTTCTGGTAGAGGTGAATTGCACCAGCGTTGTCAGCGTAGACGGTCAATTCGACCCGCGCAATGTTGTACCAGTTGTCCGCCAGATCAAGCAGCGCCGCGATCAGCTTGCCGCCAATACCCCTGCCCTGGAAATCCTCATCAACTCCGATACCGATGTCAGCCACATGCTGCCGGCGCCCCCGGAGAAGATGCAACGACGCATGGCCGACAACCCGGCCATCCACTTCGGCGACAATCATGCGTAGTTCAGGCGAGAGTGTGAAACGTGAACCCCGCTCGGCAACAGACTGCAGCGGGATTTGAAGTGTGCCGGCAGCGACCGAGCGTTGGTTGTAGAGTCTGGCTACCTGGCGAATGTCTTCCTGCTCATATGCCCGGATAATCACTTCGCTCATTACATCCGCTTCCTGGTCGCGATCAGGGTTCCGGCCGCGGCCGCGGCGAACAGCAGACCATAGAGCACCCGCAATAGCGAATCCATCGTGCGTCCACCATCAAAGGTCAGAATCGAGAAGAAGAGGGTCAGCACCCCGGTTGCCAGCAGCAGCATCGCCAGTCCAATGAACGGCAGCGCACCGATTGCTCCCAGAACGTCACCCCGGCTCTCCCGGCCGTTGGCGGCGCTCATCCGGTAGTGATGATCGGCATAACGAGTCCAGTACACAGCCCCGAAAATCGTTAATCCAGCCAACGCCAGCAGCACCGGTGTCACTGCAGCAACCCAGTTTGGCAGACCAACGGCCCGCAAAATGATCGCAATCAGGCTCACTGCCAGCAGCAAAGCGATCAGAAATGCGAGATTGATCACCGCAAGGCGTATGCCATCAAAGACGGTCGAACCATTCGGACTCAACCAGCTGCGAATCCGGTCATCTTCGGGACCTTCAAACTCTCCGAAATCGAATCTCATCCGGTTTCCCTACTCTGCCTGACTGGGAATTACTGCACGTTCAGGTGATTGTACTTCCGCGATGGGTTATCCTGAATGCAACCGGGTACCGGATGGAGATTAAGGGAAGACGAAATGAAAAAGACACTGTTACTGGTCCTCGGAGTCATGGTCCTGACATCGCTCCTGGCAGCACTCTATCGTTCCGCCAATAATGCAGACTTGCCAGACGACGAATGGTTCGAGTTCGAGAACCTGCCAACCTAAAGCGTCCAACGCTGCTGGCAACCGGAGTTACGAACCCGCCACCCGCGCTACGACGGCATCCAGTGCCAGCGTCTCGGCGGATGAGGACGGTTCGCTACGCTGTTTGACTTCGTAGCCGCCGGCTTTCAACGCACGCGGGCTGACAGTGATCCGCCAGGGGATGCCGACAAGGTCGGCGTCGTTGAACTTGATGCCTGCTGACTCCTCGCGATCATCAACCAGCGATTCAAGCCCGGCGTTGTGCAACTCCTCCAGCAAGCCGGCCAGAGCAGACTGGATTTCATCCGATGCGCCAAGTACGACGACATGCACGTCGAACGGAGCGATCGACGCCGGCAGGATCAGGCCGTTGTCATCGTGGCTGTGCTCGGCGACGGCTGCCAACAGCCGTCCGAGGCCAATGCCATAGGAACCCATGATCATCAACTGCTCATTGCCCTGTTCGTCCAGGAACTTCGCCTCAAGTGCAGATGAGTACTTGTAGCCCAGCTTGAAAATGTTCCCGACCTCGATGCCGTGACGCTCTTCCAATGGCTCACCACAGGTCGGGCAGGGGGCACCAGCCTTGGCCACGGCAATATCAGCGACCGTCGTCGCCTGGTAGTCGCGTCCCAGGTTGACGTTGATCAGGTGGTAACCGCTCCGGTTCGCGCCGGCGACCAGGTTCGGTGCTGCTGCCGAACGGTCTGCAACGACCGTGATGTTCTCCAGCCCGACCGGCGACGCATACCCCGGAACCGCGCCGGATTGCAGGATCTCCTCTTCAGTCGCAGCTCGCAACGTCGTCGCGCCCAACACATCCTTGAGCTTGACCTCATTCACATCCAGATCGCCCCGGATCACAACGAACACAAACTGACCGTCGGCATCGTAGAAGACCGCCTTGGCCGTCTGTTCAGTCGACACGCCGAGGTAGGCAGCGACGGCGGCAATCGTCTTGGAATCCGGTGTCTCGACCTCTTCCATCGGCAGCGGTTCATCGGTTGGCAAATTGAGCTGCTGGCTGGCGACTTCCTGATTGGCGGCGTAGCCACAGGTTCCGCAACCGAGCAGGATGTCCTCGCCCGCTTCGGATTCCAGCATGAACTCATGCGAACCCCAGCCGCCCATATAGCCGGCACCGGACTCCACAACAACGACCGGTATACCTGCCCGTTCGAAGATCCGGAGATAGGCCT
>CAZRNC010000102.1:0-8531 GCA_964601285.1 uncultured Thermomicrobiales bacterium
GGTCGCAGTTGACTCCGCAGCTGCGGTAGTGGCAGTTGGCTCTGTCGCCGGCGCGATGGTTGCGGTCGGGTCCGGGGCGTCATCGTCATCGTCGCCACAGGCAATCAGCAACGCTGATAGCCCCGCGCCGACCGTTCCCAGCAACAGTGTTCGCCGGGAGAGCAGTGTCCGGGACAGCAGCGACTGTTGGTTCGGATTCTCCAAGAAGGTTTTCTTTCTGTGTGGCCCATTGAGCGCAATCGATCACCGGCTCATACCGGCAAGACTAATACCGACTGGATTAGTCGGCATTAGTCTATTGATTGCCTGTCTTACTGTCAATACAAAGAATCTTGTTGTCCGAACCTGACCAGCTCCGCCGGCCTACAGCTTCTCCATCGCCCCCGGAATCGGTGTTGGCGAGGTCCACTCCTCGCCGCGTTCGGTGGCCCACACCACATTGACAGATTCGTCAACGCGGGAAAGCGGACTGTCAAAACAACCATCCCCGGAATACAGCGAAGACGGGTAGTCACCATACTGCCTATCCCAGTTGTGACTAGTTCATTGAATGGCAATTTCGTGACCTGAATTACACAGCAGTTCAACGTGATGCTCTCGTCTTGCTCCACCGTCTAACGATCAGTTACGCGATTGCCCAGCAGTTGTCTCTACGACAATGTTCGTCTACCATATTGTCAAATCGACCCGAAAAGAGAAACAGAATAAGTGACATGGAAGAACAGGTAACCGATTCAGCACTCCCGACTTGCCCACTTTGCGGGGGAACCATGATCCTTCGCACGGCGAAGCAGGGACCGAACGCTGGAAATCAGTTCTATGGATGCACGTCATTTCCCACGTGCAGAGGGACGGTTAGCTTGAACACAGATAGCGGTCGCAACGTCGAGGAGTCCGAAGACGAGCCGCTGGATGTCTTTGTTCCCAGACGCATGATTGCCGAACCCGCGCAGGTCTCAGTTCAAACTCGCTACTATCAGTCTGCCGGATATCCCAACGCTCTAGTAACGACGGCCTATACCGACAATATCGATAGCGAGACAAGAAGCACTCTCATTAGGGCCGCTTCGCAATGGCGGTTGGACTATCCAGTAAGCCCGGTCGCAACAGTTGCGCAGGAAGTCAGGACGTTGTTATCAGTCGCTGAATCCATCCTCACTCGCGGATCGTTGACTCTCTGCTCACCAGGCATGGAAGACCGGCTCCTCAGCGCCTACGGTCATGACACATGGCACGTTGGAGTCATCGACAGCTTGAAACTTTTCTCAACCGTTGATACCGCTCCGCTAGCATTTGACAATTTCGACAGCCAGGAGGAATCCCTGTTTGTGGACTGGTTCCATGGCCAAAACAGCGTGTCAGCTTCTCCCTGGAGACTTACGCCCCAAGTCCACATTCATTCGCTCGATCCAAAGAGTGAGGTTTTGGCTGGAGCACGGGTCGATTTTCTTCTTACTCGTCCATTCGCCACTCCAATTGTTGTTGAGATCGACGGAGAGCAACACAAGGATCACTCTCAAGTTGACCAGGCGAGGGATGAGCTCTTGCGGAGGCAAGGATATGACCTCGTTCGGATTCCAGCGGGTGCTATGAGATCCAAAACCAGCCAACCTCTTGCCAAGCTGGCAGCCCTGCTTGGTGTTGGAAGCTCTCGACCGGCTGCTAAATCAATGCAGCTACTACCTTTCGAGGTCGCACGCTTTGTACACCAGGTGGAGGTCGTTACCATCGAGGCTCTTCGATCAGGTAGATTGAGGTTAGGCGAACGGCAAACGATATATCTCGCGCCTCCAAAGACCATCATGGACGACCCAGTGGCATTGAACATTGTTGCTCACGCTCCAAATGATGCCCTTGAGCTGATCAACGGCATCGCAGAGGTGTACGGTGTTGTGCTGCCGGATACCAACATAGACGTTCGCATCGCCATTCCAGAGGTGACCGCTGCAGATGTCACCATCGTGTCGAGCGATGATGCGATATCGTCGAGGCAGCATCTACGCACCTTGGCGAACTCGTACACAATCTCAAACACCTATTTTCCATTTGATATTGCGATGCCCACCCAAGTAGATCCACCGACCCGGTTAGCGCTGCCATCCAAGAATGGAGCAACGAAACTTCTTCACTACATCTTCCGCAAGCAGAGCTTTCGGGATGGACAATGGGAAGCGGTTGAGCGCTGCTTGCAAGGTAAAGATTCCGTTGTACTCTTGCCAACCGGTGCTGGCAAGTCAATCGCATTCCAGCTAGCCGCACTCTTGCTCCCTGGCCCATGCCTCGTCATTGATCCCATCATCGCGCTAATTGATGACCAGATTGATAATCTTCGCATAACGGGAATCGACCGTTGCGCGGGAATCACGAGTGCTAGTGGAGCATCAAAGGACACACAGCAGGAAGGTTTTGCCCGAGGCTGGTACCTATTTTGTTTTGTTGCACCAGAACGACTTCAGATGCAGCCGTTTCGCGACGCACTCGGAACCCTCACAGCCAGCGGAGTCCCCATTTCCCTGATCGCCGTTGACGAAGCACACTGCGTTTCTGAGTGGGGCCACGACTTCAGAACGTCGTACCTCAATCTCGGCCGCATCGCGCGTCGCCATGGGTCCTCTGGCAACATCGTCCCTCCTCTGATTGCTCTGACAGGTACGGCCAGCCGGATCGTGCTCAAGGATGTGCAACGCGAACTGCAAATCGACGACTTTGATGCAATCATTGCTCCTCAATCATTTGATCGAAAGAATTTGCAGTTCGAAGTCATCACCACCCCTTCTCACTCAAAGGACTCGGCTGTTACTGGATTTATTGGGGGCCTGCCAAGCAGATTTGGCGTGTCAGAGACCTATTTTGCAAGTGATCGGACCGATAAGGGGTTTGCAGGATTGGTGTTCTGTCCACATGTCGGAGGACAATATGGAGTCATCCAATTAGCAGAACGCATCTCGAAGCAGCATCCAGCGGCGGCAGTGGGATACTATGCGGGTTCACCTCCAAAGAACTGGAAAGACCAAGATTGGAACAAGAGAAAGAGCGAGACCGCGCGCCGGTTCAAACGTAACCAACTTAACTTGCTTGCGTCCACGAGTGCGTTCGGGATGGGTATCGACAAACCGAACATTCGCTATACCGTGCATCTTGGTTTGCCCGACTCCATCGAAGAGTTCTATCAGGAAGCCGGGCGGGCAGGACGGGGAGGAGAGTCCGATACATCGTTCTGTTCCATTATCCTTTCCGACGATGACCCAAAGCGCAGCAGTAGATTGCTCGATCCAAGCACGTCAATCGACGAGGTGCGACGTGCGGTAAAGGGAACTTCATACTCTGACAACGATGATGTAATGCGAACATTATTCTTTCATGCACGCGCTTTCAGGGGGCAGGAGAATGATAAACGTGACATCCACATCATCCTGGATATGCTGGGGAATGTCACTTCTCGAAGCACCAGGGCGTTGAACTGGCGTTCTGAGCCGATATCCAGGGAGCGCATGGAAAAGGCGCTACATCGCCTCGTGGTGATAGGCATTATCGAAGACTACACCGTAAATTATGCATCTCAAGAGTTCCTGGTTCGCCTATCCGGAGCAACCCAGCCCGAGATCGCCGAGGCCCTCGGTGCATACGCAGGGACCTACCAGACCGCATTGGCCGAGACAACTCGACGGCGCGCGCTTGCGCTTCAATCATTCGACAATAAGGCGTTTGTCGCAGGTGTTTCTGATCTGCTGGTTGACTTTGTCTACGAGCACATAGAACTCGCTCGTAGACGATCATTGAGTGAGATGTTGAATGCTGCACGTTCTGCTACCGACGGCGAGAAACTGCGCGAACGTATCCTCCGCTACCTTGAAGCTACTGAGTTCGATGAACGGTTGGGTGAGATCATGGAATCGTCGGCAGGCGGTCTGGACATTCTCGACCAGGTTCTGATGGACGTTGTTTCGCCAAAAGAGGCCGAGAGTCTACGGGGAGCAGTTGCTCAATACTTATCATCCTATCCAGATGTACCCGGACTGTTGCTATTACGTGCTTGTTCGGAGGCACTTTCGAGGGATGGAAGCGAGGAAGTGGTTCGCGAGAACATCATGGCAGCCATTGGGTACGCGCTCGATCAATACCACTTTGCTCCGGAGGCAGTTGGACGTCAATGCGGCGGAACTGTCGAACGACTTAAGGCAAAGGAAGGCACCGCCGAACTATTTCTACGGTACTTCGTCACAGCACCGAACGCCGACCGCGACTTTGTTCGTGGCCTGTTACAAACTGTGCCAGCAGAATACGCTACTATCCCGGCCCAATGGCTCAGTATCCGAATGGCACAGCAAACCGAAACCTTGCTTCAGAAGGGAATGAGCAAAAATGGATACACAACAGCGAGTTGAGGAATTCCTGACAATCGAAGCAACTATGCAGCGTTTGCTGGATCAACTCAATCAGCTTCGTGAGGAGACTGAATCATACGCCACCGCAGGAACATTGCTTGCTTCAGCTACGGAGCATGTCGATTCACTAACCAATCAGTTGCAATCCGTTGCCAGTGGAGTTCACGAAACAGCATTATCGTTAAGGCAAATTGGCACACCCGAGATTCTTGTTCGCCAGGATGACTTACAAGAGCATTTGGACGCTTTAGCACATCGGTTCGAGGAGTTAAAGGTTCAGTTTGCTGCTGCTCATGAGGCTACAAACCAGCAGCAAACCGCGACACTTGATGCCATTGTTACGGTTGACTCACTGTCTACTGCATTAACCCAATCGCTCGGCCAATTGAGATCATCGACCACAGCAGGCATTGAAATGCTCCAGCGAGAGGCCTCGTTAGGAAACGATGGGTTGATGCAAAAGAGCCAAGATCTGGAGAGACAATCAGTTCACC
Source organism: uncultured Thermomicrobiales bacterium (assembly GCA_964601285.1). Taxonomy (GTDB): domain Bacteria; phylum Chloroflexota; class Chloroflexia; order Thermomicrobiales; family CFX8; genus CAYWXR01. The sequence goes on from CAZRNC010000102.1 coordinate 4,880, forward strand.
TCTTGACGCGAATCGACGACGTTGATGCTGCATTAGCAAAGCAGGCGCGTAACCTTCAGTTGGTGACTGTCATACTAGTAATCGTGATTATCGCCGCAACTGCAACCGTTCTTATAGTGCGATGATTCGCTCTCTGACCGATACCATCTGACGCTGGTAACCGTCAACCAATGGATGGTCAATGCAGATTGTGTTTGCCTTGCCAGTTCAATCAATGGAGAACAACGCACCCTAAGGACTCAGACCAATTTAACCGGACGCGTACTGCAAGAGCGTCAGGCAGTTCAAACTGTTCCGATCAGACCAACACACCCACCTCCTCTCCGACAAGCTGGTCAAGCAATTCCGGAACCTCAACTCCAAGCCAGGCAACGATCCGTCCACGAGGGCCCTGTTAGCCGTAGAGTCAATAGTCGTGTGTAATCCCACGATGATGCAAACGTCGCCGATTGTCCGACAATTTCCAGAAGATCCCAACCTACATCCACCAAAAGGGACTCAATGTAATCAGTGAGCAAATCTGCTTCTACACGCTTGCCAAGCCCAATGGCATTCCGCAACCCTACAGCTTCTCCATCGCCCCCGGAATCGGTGTTGGCGAGGTCCACTCCTCGCCGCGTTCGGTGGTGACGTATTCCGGCCAGCGCAGGTCGGTGGGTGGGATGATGTCCGGGTCGAAGAGCGGGCCGACCCAGTTGGAGCCGCCGACGCCACCACCAGTGCGTTCCTCGAACTCTGCACGTGCCTTGGCGAGTTCGTCCGGCTTGGTCAGCAGGTCGAGCAGGGTTGCAGCAATGGTCTGGCCGCCGGCGAACATGCCCGGGTCCATGATCTCCGGAACGCCACCCATCGCCAGATGGGTCCAGGCGGGATACTGGTATTCCGGGGATGACGGACGCAACCGCGGCCGGGCCGTCAGCAGCCGGACCGTCGGCGCGTGCCACATGTATTCCACGTAATCATCCGCACCGATGAACTTCTGCCACGGCGGCAATACATCACGCAGCGATTGCTCGTATGTCTCTGGCGGGGTTAGCTGGGTGACGGTATCCGGGAACGGGTTGTCCATCGCGGTCAGCCCGAGGTTGGTCTGCATCTCACGGGCGAACGCCTTGGCGGATTCGTCGTACTCCGGCGGACCGACCAGCTCCAGATTGCGATACGTCAGGTCTGCCATAGCGTGGTTCGGCAGGGCAACGCGGGTCTTGGAGACCCACTGCACCGAAACCTCACAGCCGGCGGTCGAAGCGGCGTTGCGGGCGTTATGCGCCAGGATCTCCCAGATGCGCTCCTGCATTTTGAGGTCGGGGGTCCGCCAAGCGTACTGAATCTGGGTAAAGCGCGGCGGCAGGTTGTCGGCGGTGGCGTCGCCACCGTTCAGGATGACCTCGTTCAGCGTCCAGTTGCCAGCATTGGCATACATCGCCTCGCGGGAAGAGCGGGTGATCATATACATGTACATCAGCGCATCGATCGCACCGGGAACCCGTCCGGCCAGCCGTGGGCCGGCACCTTCCGGCAACAGCGTCAGGTCGTTCCAGTCTTCGGCGTTGGGACACTCAAACGTAAAGACACAACACCAGTAGGCGCCGAAATGGGTCTGCCACTCGACCGTGTTCTGCGGCCAGGGATGATAGGCAATGAACGCGTCGAAGCCGTCGTAGTAGCCCTTGGCGGCGTGGATCGGCTTGGAGCCGCAGAGCTTCTCGGCCGGTTCGCCGAAGAACTTCAGCGTACCCGGCAGGTTGTACTGCTCCATGGCTGCCTTCGCACCAAGCACCCCGGCCAGCCCGGCAACACCAAGCATCGAATGGGGATCGGTATGGCCGGCTGCCGAGGGATGGACGCCCTCGCGCGGAGCCTGATATGGCACTGCTTGCTGGGAGTTGCCCGGCACAGCATCGTATTCGGCATACGCTCCGAGCACCGGCTTGCCGTCGCCCCAGGTAGCGACGAAGGCAGTCGGCATGTCGCCGGAACCTTCCTCGACCTCGAACCCGTGCTCGCGCAGAATCTCGACATACGCCCGGGCAGACTTGTACTCCCGCCAGGCCGGCTCGTGATAGTTCCAGATCTCGATGTCGAAATCAGAGAGCCGCTGCCGGTGCTGGTCGATCCAGTCCAGCGCAAACTGTTTCTCCGGGTACATGTCGGTCATTTGGGCTATCCCCTCGTTACTCATATCGTTTCGGCACATCGTAGCAAGTGGATGTGGTAAGTAGAGTGGCAACGCATCAAACGAAAGGAACAGCGAGACATGGCGGACAGGATCAGGATCGACGCACGGACTATCGTGGCCTTCCAGGACGGGGAACATCGCATTCTGGAGAACGGCTGCATTGTTATTGAAGGCAACGAGATCATCCACGTTGGCAAGACGTTCGACGGAACGGTCGACCAGACCATCGACGCCGGCGACCGGGTGATCACTCCAGGGCTAATCAATACCCACGCCCACATTGCAGGGTCGCCGCTGGACAAGTCCTTCATTGAAGACCGTGGCAACCGGCAATTCTCGATGTCCGGCCTGGTCGAGATGTTGCCGGCCCGCAGCCAGGCGATGGACATGGAAGCCCAGGAAGCGTGTGTCGACTATTCGATGGTCGAACTGATCCGCACCGGCACAACGACGATCATGGAGATGGGCGGCATTGGCGATTATGTCGCCGAATCCGCCGAACGGGCCGGAATGCGCGCCTACATCGCCAACGGCTACCGCTCCGGACGCTGGTTGACCCGCGACGGCAAGAAGGTCGAGTGGGAGTGGGATGAGCCGGCAGGCATCGCCGGGTTCCACAAGGCGGTCGAGTTCATCGAGCGGGTCGATGGTAAGGCCAACGGGCTGATCAAGGGCTACCTCTCGCCGATGCAGATCGATACCTGCTCCGAGGAACTGCTGCGGATGAGCCGAGAGGCGTCGGACAGCATGCAGGTTCCGCTGGCACTGCACGTCAGCCAGTCGGTCTTCGAGTTCGACGAGATGGTGCGCCGTCACGGCATGACGCCGGTGGAGTGGCTGGAGTCGATCGGCTTCCTCTCTGAGTGGAATGTGCTGGGCCATGTCATCATCATCGCCGGCAGCTCCTGGGCGCAATATGCCGGGGATGACCTGAAGATTCTGGCCGAGCACGATGCCACCGTCGCCCACTCGGTCTGGGTCTTCATCCGCCGGGGCATTGCTCTGGAGTCCTTCCCGCGCTATCTGGAGCGTGGCATCAACGTCACGCTGGGAACCGACACCAGCCCGCAATCAATGATCGAGGCGCTGCGCTGGACCTCGGTGATGGGCAAGGTGATCGGCCGGGAGACCGAGAAATCGACGGCAGCCGATGTCTTCAACGCCGCCACCCTCAACGCCGCCAAGATGTTGCACCGGGACGACCTCGGCCGGATCTCCGCCGGCGCCAAGGCGGACCTGCTCTTCTGGGATGCTACATCGCTCTTCATGGCACCGATGCGCGATGCGATCAAGAACATCGTCTACAACGCCCAGGCCGAGGATTTGCGAGATGTCATGATCGACGGCCGCTGGGTCCAGCGCGATGGTCAGGTGCTGGGCATCAACGAACGCGAAGCGAGCCAGAAGCTGCAGTTCGCCGGCGAGCGGATGTGGGCCGAAATGGGCCCCGGCGACTGGGCCGGCCGCGGCGTC
>CAZRNC010000103.1:0-8515 GCA_964601285.1 uncultured Thermomicrobiales bacterium
GCCTTGGCCGCTGCCAGTTTGACCCGGCCTATCAATCGGGAGGGAAACCGTCCGTCGTTAGCTGCGAGGTCGGGATAGAGGTCAAGTTCACCGAGCAACGCCCGATCATCGCATTGCAACGTCGCTTCATCGCCATTGACTTCCAGCCGCAAGACGCCGTAGCGCCCGACCTGTTCGGAGATTGCTCCGGCAATCGGAGCAGGGATGTCCGTCACAGCATGCTCGTTGAGGCCGGCAAGAATCCCGGCGGCAGTCAATCCGCGGGCCGCACTTCCCCAGAGCGCGATTGAACTCAACCGGTAGAGAAAGCTGCCAGCGACGACCTTGCGAAGCTCGGCACAGGTACGAACAACAGCCGCAACCTGGTGCTGGTTTGCTCCCGGTGTGACGATGATCGACTGGTCTCGCTGGAAGATCAGTTGACTCCTGGTCACAGTCGCCTCCGGAGCGTCAGGATTTCTGCGGGAGAATGCCAAAACTGGTACAATTGACAGGTTATTGCTATGCGAACGTACGAACAATCAGGGAGCTCGCGCAGGTGGAAACAGGAAACATAAGACAGGTCAACATTGACACCGAGATGCGCAGGGCGTACCTCGACTATGCCATGAGTGTCATCGTCCAGCGAGCGCTGCCTGATGCGCGCGACGGGCTGAAGCCGGTGCAACGGCGAATCCTCTACGCGATGCACGACATTGGCGTCCGGCCGAACGGTCGCTACCGCAAGTGCGCCGGTATTATCGGCGAAGTGCTGAAGGCGTATCATCCCCACAGTGACACTTCGGTATACGACGCGCTGGTCCGCATGGTTCAGCCCTTCTCTCTCCGCTATCCGCTGGTCGACGGACAGGGCAACTTCGGCTCGGTCGACGGCGACGGTGCGGCAGCAATGCGCTATACCGAGGCCAAACTCGCACCGATCACCGAGGAACTCCTTGCCGACATCGACAAGAATACCGTCAACTTCCGGCCAAACTACGACGACTCAGCCCGTGAACCGGTCGTTCTTCCAGGCAAACTGCCGAATCTCCTGATCAATGGTGCGTCCGGCATCGCCGTCGGTATGGCCACCAACATCCCGCCACACAACCTCACCGAAATCTGCGACGGCATCATCCACGTGATCGAGAATCCGGAAGCCACCGTCGAAGACATCCTGGAAATCGTAACCGGCCCGGACTTCCCGACTGGCGGTACGATTCTCGGACGAGAAGGCATCGCCGCTGCCTACGCAACCGGTCGTGGCCGGGTCGTCATGCGCGCCAAAGCCTACATCGAAGAGACCGACCGTTCGAACTACTACGCCATCATCGTCACCGAGTTGCCCTATCAGGTCAACAAGTCCACCCTGCTCGAGAAGATCGCCGAACATGTCCGGGCAGGACGTCTCCAGGGTATCCATGACCTGCGCGACGAATCTGACCGTTCCGGTATGCGCGTCGTCATCGAACTCAAGCGAGATGCCCAGCCGCGCAAGGTGCTGAATAACCTCTTCAAGCACACGGCCCTCCAGCAGACGTTTGGCGTCAACATGGTTGCGCTGGTCGATGGAGAACAACCTCGTGTCATGCCGATCAAGCGCATGATGGAGGTCTACATCCAGCACCGCCAGGAAGTGCTCACCCGTCGCACCCAGTTCGAACTGGCACGAGCACAACGGCGCGCCCACATCCTCGAAGGTTTGAAGATCGCGCTCGACAACCTGGACGCCATCATCAAGACAATCCGGGAATCTCGTACCGCCGAGTCTGCCCGCAATAACCTGATGAAGGGCTTTTCGCTCTCCGAAGTCCAGGCAACCGCCATCCTCGACATGCAGCTCCGCCGGCTGGCCGCCCTGGAACGACGCAAGGTCGAAGAGGAATACGCCGAAATCCTCAAGGAAATCGCACGTCTCGAAGACCTGCTCGCTAATCCGGAGAAGATCCTCGGCCTGGTCAAGACCGACCTCGTGGAGCTCAAAGAAAAGTATGGCGACGAACGCCGCACCCGCATTGTCGACGCCACCGGCGACCTTAGCGACGAAGACCTGATCCCGGAAGTCGATGTGGTTGTCACGCTCACCCAGCGCGGCTACATCAAGCGGTTGTCGGACGGAACCTACCGCACCCAGCACCGGGGTGGCCGTGGTGTCACCGGCGTCACGATGACCGACAAGGATGGCGTGCAACATCTCATCGCCACCAACACCCACGACTCGCTGCTGTTCTTCACCGACCGCGGCCGGGTGTTCCAAATGAAAACCCACGAGATCCCCGATGCCGGTCGAACAGCCAAGGGACTGCCCATCGTCAACCTGATAGACCTCAACCCGAATGAGGCGATCACGACGGTGCTGACGATTCGCGAGTTTGAATCAGACAAGCATCTCTTCATGTGTACCCGCAACGGCACGGTCAAACGCACCGAACTCAGCGCATTCGCAGCCGTTCGACGCAGCGGTCTGATTGCGGTCGGGCTTTCTGAAGGAGACGAACTCGCCTGGGTCCGAGTAACGGGACAGGATGATGAGATCATTCTGGTCACCGAACGGGCCAAATCCATCCGCTTCCCGATCGGTGATGTCCGGCCAATGGGCCGCACCGCTGCTGGGGTCATCGGTATCCGGCTGGCAAAGGGCGACCGGGTTGTCGCAGCTGATGTCATCAACGATGAAAACCGGCATGAGGAACTGCTCTGCATCTCTGACGCCGGCTACGGCAAACGGACCAAACTCGAAGAGTTCCGGATTCAGGGCCGTAGCGGGCAAGGCATCACCGCGATGAAGCTCACTGGCAAGAACGGCAAGGTCGCCGGCGCGTGCATCGTTGACGGGACCCAGGAGCTGATGATGATCTCCTCAGCTGGCGTCGTCATCCGCATCTCGACCGGCCAGATTTCGCTCTACGGGCGTTCAACCCAAGGCGTATCGGTAATGCGATTGGCCGACGATGCAACCATCGTCTCGATTGCCGTCGTAAACGAGCGCGGCGAGGACGAGCAAGACCTGGGCGAGGTACTTGTCGAAATGGATGCACAGGACAAGGAAGATCAACCTACCAACGGCAAGAAACCAACCAGAAGCCGCAAGAAGGCTGAATAGCAACCTTGTGAGCAATGCCGCCGGAACTATTCCGGCGGCATTGTTCGTTTGGTCGCCGGAGAAAGCAACGGAATCAGAATCAGGATCGCCGCTACCACCGCAGTGGTCAACGCGGCCACGCTCGACGTTCCCGAGCTAAGCGCCCGGCCATCACTACTCGCATTCAGCATCACAACACCAACCGCGAAAATGAGGAACGTTACCGGTACGACAACATGCCGGTATCGTCCGGGGGACAGCGTTACCAGCAGCGTTACGCCCGCTGCGACCATCCAGGCAACCGAGAGTCCACGCCACATGCCACCAGCAGAGAAGTGGTTCGTACCCAGCAGAACGATCGTGATCGACAACGCAGCCGGCACCGCACCGGTTTGTCCCGCAAGTCGCAAGTCTGCCCAGCCTCGGGTTGCAACCGTCGTCACCACGACATAGAGCAACACCAGCGCCGCCGCGGCAGCCAGAAAGTTCTCACCGCGGCCGCCATACCGGGCATCAGCAACTTCGATACCCGAAGCCGTGATCAATGCCGGCAGCAACACCATCAGTGTCATGGCATCGGCAATCAGTTGCCACTCCAACTGCTTGCCCGCTCGGTACAGCATTGCCGCCGCCCCGGCGACAGCAAGCCCCAGCAGCATGCAAACAATGACCAGGGCGGCATCTCCAAACCGGCTGGAGACTCCGGGAACCATCCCAAACCCGACGGCACAGGCAGCCCGGCTAAGCGCAAGGCCGAAACCGTGGCGATATTGCCAGAGATCTGGTGCGGGTATCGAGGGTCGTTGAAACGTTCGGCGCGGTCGCTTCGGTGGGCGAAAGGCTCGCCGGTTGCTGTCATCACTGCTGTTGATTGCCAATCTTCCACCCTCCTTCCGCAAAGTATAAGAGGTTGAGCCTCTCCACCGTTGCTATACTATGCCCCGACGGTCGGTATGCTCACTGCGAGCATATGTAGGCAAGATTGCAGGTGTCGCCGAATGGCGGGTAACAAGCGCATCGGAGTGTTCGGCGGATCGTTTGATCCGGTTCATGTCGGACACCTGATTATCGCCGAAATCCTGATGTACCGGCTCGAACTGGAGCGGGTGATGTTTCTCCCTGTGGGCCGGCCACCACACAAACCCGAGCAGGAACTTGCGGCAGACCACCACCGGCTGGCAATGCTGCACATGGCCATCGGCGAATATCCGCGGTTTGAAATCTGCACGATCGATATCGATCGCCCCGGTAGCTCCTACACAGCCGACACGCTAGACATTCTGAAATCCAGGGTCGACCCATCAACCGACCTGGTCTTCCTCATGGGCCAGGATTCCCTACGGGATTTCCCAACCTGGTATCAACCTGACAAGATCGCGTCACTCGCCACCCTCGGCGTCGCCTTACGGCCAAACGTCACCGTTTCGGTCGAAGAAGTCGAGGAAAAGGTTCCGGAAACATCTGGCAGGATCGCGCTTGTCGATGTTCCCTTGATCGAACTCTCTTCGCGTGACATTCGCCGGCAGATAGCCGAAGGCGAACCGTTCCGCTTTCAACTCCCCTGCGGTGTGGCTAACTACATTGGCCTCCACGGACTTTACCTACATGGCGACAGATGATCCGGAAACATGAACCGGATTGACACTGTACCCGGAGAGCCGTAGACTCGAGTGTTTGCCGCATTCGTCCGCAACACTATCCTGTCTGGCATAGGACCAGACCTGACAGGGAGCAGCAGGATTTGAAATTCAAGCCGATATATACATTCGTCATCATTGTCATTTTGACGTTGTTCTCCGTCTGGATCACCTTACCGACCCACACGCTTGATTTCGGTGGGTGGAAGACCAACAACAGCATCTACATCCACCAGGGCCTCGATTTGCAGGGTGGACTCCAGGTTGTCCTTGAAGCACGTCCGCCAGAGGGCCAGTCGGTCAGCAGCGATGCGCTCGAAGGTACCCGCGACACGCTGGAGCGTCGCGTCAATGAACTTGGCGTCTCCGAACCACTCATCCAGACTCGCGGCGACAACCAGATCATCGTAGAACTCCCGGGCGCGGAGGATGTCGAACAGGCAATCGACACGCTCCAGGCAACGGCGCTCCTTGAATTTATCGATCCCCAGGGCGAGTTCCTGCCACCAGGCACCCGGGTAAACACCACCACCGGCACCGCAGAATCCGTTGGCACCGGAGTGCCAGCCAGCGGAACCAATCCCCCAACCTTCACCACGATCATCACCGGTGCCGGGCTGAACGACGCCTACATCGCAACCGACCAGATCGGACGGCGGGTCGTCGCGTTTGAACTGAATGGCGACGCAGCGAACGATCTCTACCGCTTTACCAGCAACAACCTCGGTCGCCCGATGTCGATTGTCGTCGACAAGGTCGTCATCAGCACGGCCAATATCGAGGCAGCAATCTCGTCCAGCGGCACGATCACCGGCATGAACACTGAACAGGTGCGAGAACTCACAGTGCAGCTGAAATCCGGTGCGCTCGATACACCGCTCGAGGTCGTCCAGAGCCGCACGGTCGGCCCGACGCTCGGACAGGATTCCATCGATCAAAGCATCGTTGCCGGCCTCGTCGGACTAAGCCTGGTTGCCTTGATGATGGTGCTCTACTACCGCGTGCCTGGCGTGATTGCGGTGGTGGCGCTGCTCATCTACACCACATTCGTCTTCTCTCTATTCAAGCTGATTCCGGTCACGCTTACGCTTGCCGGCATCGCAGGTTTCATTCTGTCGATTGGTATGGCTGTCGATGCCAACGTCCTGATCTTCTCGCGTATGAAAGAGGAGTTACGACGTGGCAGACCGGTTGCAGCGTCCGTTGAAGACGGTTTCAACCACGCCTGGCCATCGATCCGGGACTCCAATATCGCCACGCTCATCACCTGTGCGATCCTCTACTGGTTCGGCCAATACACCGGTGCAAGCATCATTCAAGGGTTCGCCCTGACACTCTTTATCGGTGTGGCCGTCTCGATGTTCACCGCGATTGTTGTGACCCGCACCTTCATGCGATTGCTGCTCAATGTCGGCTGGTTCAACGATCACTGGTGGCTCGGCGTCGAGCGCACTCCCACACGCCCGAGCGCCAGCAGCATGGCCGGCGACTAAGACGATGAATGAACAGCAGATAACGAGGATGCTTGATGTTTGACCTGGTAGGCAGCCGCAACAAATGGTTCCTGCTGTCGTTTATCCTGATTCTGCCCGGAGTAATCTCACTGGCCATCTTCGGGCTGAAATTCGGCATTGATTTCACTGGTGGCACGTCGTGGGAACTGGAGACAGCCGAGCCGGTCAGCGTTGGCGAGGTACGAGAAGTCCTTGCCCAACATGGCCACGGCGAGAGCATCGTCCAGATCGCCGATGGCACAACGATCCTGATCCGGATGTCCTCAATCGACGAAGGTTCGGCCGAGAAGAACGCCATCATGGAGTCCTTCCGCGAGCAGTTCGGTGAGATCGAAGAGCTGAGCATGACGACCGTCGGGCCATCCGTCGGGACCGCCATCCGCAATCGTTCGATCTACGCTGTCGGTCTCGCGTCAATCGGTGTCCTGTTCTATATCGCCTTCGCGTTCCGGAATACGACCAATCCGATGCTCTACGGCGCAGCCGCCATCGTTTCAATGGTCCACGATCTGGTAATCGTCCTCGGACTCTTTTCGATCCTGGGCTGGACCCTTGGCGTCGAGATTGATGCCCTTTTCGTGACGGCCATGCTGACGATCATCGGCTTCTCGGTCCACGACACCATTGTGATCTTTGACCGCATCCGTGAAAACCAGGCGCTCGGCGCAGCACCAACGTTTGATGAAACGGTGAACTACAGCATCGTCCAGACCATTGTCCGATCACTCAACACCTCGATTACCGTCGTGTTGACGCTGGCCGCGCTCTATCTGTTCGGTGGCGAATCCACCCGCTGGTTCGTCCTGGCACTGCTGGTTGGTATCGTCGTCGGAACCTACTCCTCGATCTTCAACGGCGCACAAATCCTGGTCGCCTGGGAGAAGGGCGAGATCCAGCGCTTCTTCACATTCGGGCGCAAGGGACATCGCCAACCTGTTGAAACGACGACGGGAGCACGTCACCCGTGACCGCAGAACAGGCATCCACGCCGGCACACGTCGCGGTCATTGGTGGAGGTATCGCTGGTCTGACAACCGCCTACCGCCTCGCCCAGGCCGGCAACCGGGTGACGCTGTGGGACCCTGCACCCCGCTTGGGTGGTCAGGCTGCCGCGTTTGAAGTGCCAGGCGGACACCTCGAATACTTCTATCACCACCTGTTCATGAGTGACACCGCCATCGTCGACCTGATCAACGAGCTTGGAATCAGTGATTCACTGGTCTGGCTCAGTTCGAAGAACGGTATGTTCGCCGGCGGGAAGATCTATTCACTTTCCGGCGCAACCGATCTCCTGAAGCTGCCGATCATTCCCTTCATCGATCGCATCCGACTTGGGCTGGTCACACTCTACCTTCAGCGCATCACCCCGAAGACTGACAAATGGAAGAAGTTCGAACAGGTCACCGCCTGGGAGTGGCTGCGAAAGTATGCCGGCAAGAAGGCGTTCGAACGAGTTTGGCGCATGCAACTCCGGGCCAAATTCGGCCCACGCGCCGAGTCTGTCGCAATGTCCTGGTTCTGGAACAAGATCTATCTTCGAACCCAGTCGCGCGAGGGACTATTCGGGGAAGAAAAGCTCGGCTACATCATGGGCAGCTTCAATGTCCTGATCGACCGGCTGGCTGATGCATGCCGCGAAGTCGGCGTCGACATCCACATCAACACTGGTATCACCGCGATCAACCGAACCGATGCCGACACGATCGGGTTCCGCCTCTCCGACGCGAACGGAGGCGAACACGAGGTCGACCGGGTGATCGCAACCATCCCGTCGCCCATCCTGCTGCGCATCTTCCCCGACATGCCGGAGCCGTATCGTAGCCAGCTCACGACAACCGTCTACCAGGGCGCAGTCTGCACCTTGCTACGCCTGGACAAGCCGCTGAGCGATACCTACTGGATGAACATTGCCGACGAGCGACTGCCCTTCACCGGCATCATCGAACACACCAACTTCATCGGTCCGGAACATTACGATGGCAATCATTATGTCTATGTCAGCAAGTACGTTGACTGGGATCATCCATACGTCACGATGGAAGACGAGGCGCTGCTCGACGAATATGTTCCGCTGCTCAAGCTGATCAATCCGGAGTTTCAGCGTGAATCGATCAAGCAGCACTGGATATTCCGTGAACGTGCCGCCCAGCCAATGATCACGCTGAACTACTCGTCTCGTATCCCTTCGCACCGCACACCCATTCCGGGTCTTTACCTGGCCAACACTGCACAGATCTACCCCGAAGACCGGGGAACCAACTACAGCGTCGACCTCGGCAACCGCATCGCCGCCATGGTCGACG